>JBLIIJ010000092.1:0-16110 GCA_047635055.1 Cyclobacteriaceae bacterium
TATTCACAAAATGAAAGTTCTCCCCAAAATTCAAGTCGTCTAATAGGGGAACGGGAGACAAAATTAGGCCAAAGGAAGATAGATATCGAAGGTCGTTCCCTTTCCTACTTCACTGGAAACTTTTATTGTACCATCATTTAATTGAACAAACTCATTGACTAATTGCAGTCCCAGGCCAAGTCCTGTTTCACCCAAAGTTCCCTGTGTAGAGAGGTTATCATTTAAGTTGAAAAGGCTGTCAAGTTTAGTTTTTTCCATACCAACGCCATTGTCGCTTATGCTTATTATTCCCATGCTAGTATGATGATCCGCGACAGCAGAAATGGTTATTTTACCATTTTCTTGAGTAAACTTATACGCGTTATACAACAAATTTCGAATGATAGTAGAAGCGGAATTTCTATCGACATAAAGATCAAAATCTGACGGTATTACCATTTTTTGACTTATTTTTTTCGAAACGGCCATCGCTTGAAATAATTCTAAAGAGTCTTTGACCAAATCTCGAACACTTAAGTTATCTGGAATATGAGAAAACTGCCCTCTTTGTTGTAATGCCCATTGCAATAGATTGTCAAGAAGTCGAACCAAGCTCTCCGCCGATTGTCCCATCTGATTGAGCATTTCTTTTAATTCTTCTTTACTAATCTGCTCAAAATTTCTTTTAAACAGATTTATGTAACCATCAATAATTCCGACTGGTCCTCTCAAATCATGGGAAATTATCGAAAAGAATTTATCCTTAGTATTATTCAACTCAAGCAGCTTGTTCTTTTGTTCTTCGAGCTGCTTATTCAAGGTACTTTTAGCAGTATAAAAGTAGTAGATGATAATGGACAGGGCAATCATAATGAGCAAGGCCAACGCGCCGGCGATCATTATGATTTGATTGTTTTTCCTTTGTTCAAGCAAAAGATCAACTTCTCCTTGTTTCTGACCTACTTCAAACAACGTTCTAAGATTGGCCAATTTTTGAGTTGTTTCAAAGTTTTGAATGCTATCTTTTTTCTCAAAATACAAACTCTGAAACGATAATGCCTTCTCAAACTGTGCCGATTTTTCGTATAGTAAGAAAAGTAAATAGGAGGCATCTCTTATTTGCTCCTTCATTCCTTCCTGCTCAGCCATGCTAAGTGCCTTAGTAGCGTATTCAATAGCATTTTCTTGATCATTTTCCTCCCAGTAGATGTTCGCAAGTTGATTATAATAATCAGCCATACCATATTGATCTCCAAGAGGTATTAACATTTGTATTGCAGAAAAGAGATCGTTTTTAGCTCGTTCTATTTCTTCTTTCTTCCAATACACTAAAGCTCTATTGCCAAGGATATAAGCCTCACCAATAGGCATGCCTATGTTTTTAAAAATGGGATCCGATTCATTGTAATAAGTCATTGCCGAATCATACTCACCAATGACATAGTAGTCATAGCCCAAGTTCATTAAACTAATGGCAAACTCTTGTTTTCTGTCTGTTTTTCGAAGGATATCAATCGTCTTTCGTCCAAATAGCATTGCATTTTCAGAATCATCGTTTTGCGTATAGCATGTAGAAATTTCAGTGTAAATATCCGCAAGCAAGGGGTTTAACTCTTCAATTTCCATTGCCGTGTTAGCAGCTTGAAATAAATATTCAAAAGCCTCTTGAAGGTTTCCTCTTAATCGTTCTGCTGATCCAAGCAATTGATAAGCTTTGACGCTATATGATTCGTTGCTTTGCTTTTTTGCTAGTTGGAGTAAATTCTTGCCATAATTAAACTGTTCATCGGGAGATGTAGAATAAGTGGTTAACCAGTAATAAGCTTCTAGTTGATCTGTTGGAGATAATTGGTTTGACTCAATAAATAATTTTATACTATCGGCCTTTTGCTCATTCTGAGCATAACAACTACAGAATACAAAAAAATTAAAAATAAGTATTATTAATATTCTTGACGAATATTGCATGAATCAGCTATTAGACTTGCCTATTGATTTATTCTCAATTTCGGATCTAATCTAATTGGGTCACCGTCATACCCACGAGGCGTGTATACAATATCATATTTTAATTCAGTGTCAGCTTCGTACTCAACACTCGAAGATATATATAGCGCCCAAAGTCTTCCTGTTCTGCCAATTTGAAAGGCGTCTGTACCATATGCTTCTACTGCAGTTTCGTCAAACGCTATATCATTTAATGTTGAAAGCCCATAACCAGCATACCAAAAAACCCATGACCCAGCCTCACTATTCGCGGTTATAGTTTCTTCGTTGAGTTCTCTGTACCCTGTGATATTATCAACATTGGTCGCATAGAATAATTTTCCTTCATTATAGATGAGCGCTGTTACTGCTATTTTAGTTCCTCTCCTTGCATTTGACGAATTCATATATTCATTCGATAATTCAATAGCACGCTCCATATCTAAGTCTACTGTTTGTTCTTCTTCTACGGTTGATTCTTGACAAGAAAAAACGAAAAAGGTCACAAAAAAAATTAAGAATGTTTGAATTAATTTCTGACGTAATATCATGGGCGGTGTGTTTTATAATGGACTTTACAATACTAAAATTATATCAATTGATGTTAATATGTTAACTAATTCGTGGTTTCTAATACTGAAAGGGTATAATAGCTGTTAGGAAAGCTTTTTTCTATTCTTGAGGTTCAATTCATCAGTATAAAATTTCGGTCAATTGTAATATTGTAAAATACTAGTCCTTAAAAAAGCGCTGTAGATATAGGTTTATTTGGAAATAGTTTTAATTAAATCCTTTGTCCAATTCCTATGATCAAACGAACTTTAGTTAGTTTGCATTGAAAAAGAGGCTTAAATATGTTTGACGGACCTGACTATCCTAAATCACTTGATGAAGAATTATTTGAAAGATGGCTCGAAAAGGGTCGTCAAAGTAATTTGGGATATAAATACTTGCTTGTTTTGTGGGATACGCTAGAGGAAAATTTTCGACCTATGTATATCGAAGAGCGAAGTAAAATCTACCAATATGAGGACTTTGGGGTGGCAGTGTCTCAGGAATCGCTGATCGCAGCGTACGATCTCTATTCTGAATCCAGAATATTACCAGGCATTGATCGTTGATTTTTCTGAGCTCAAAGAACTTAATATAAATTGATTGATTAAAGGCCCCTTTTGTTTAATAAACAAAGTAAAATGATTTTTTGAATTAATTTCCACCATAGGAGTAGAGCACTTGGAATACATTCTCCTTTTTGATTCTACGATGTTGTTTTTAGCTTTTCCAGTAGATATGACTAGGCTTTTCCAAGTAGGGAGTTTACATGGTTTTTTGCCATTACTTGAACAGCATAAGATTTTTTAAAGAGATAAGTAAATTGAAAGCTGGGAGAGAATTACATCCTAGTATGTGACAAAAAAAGATTGTCTTTCATTTTGGCTTCCCTTGTTTCTATTAACATCGATGCTAATCTATACATCATCATAGGTTGTCCAGAAATCAAAAAGTGCGAATATGAATTTAAGGAATTGTTCATTTGATCAGCAATTGTGTTCGAAAGTTTCGTACTTTCGAATGGTCGGATGAAACCAATACAAACTATATTTATTACACTAGCAGGAGCTATTCTGCTTTTGCATACTGTTTTGCCACATGAGCATCATGATGAGCTCAATCAAAACCAAAATATTGAAGCGCATGCTAACGCAAATAGTTTATTGGACTACATTAAATTAGCGTTTCATGTCGATTTGGGAGAAGATCATTTGGAGGGTTACAAAATCACTCAACATGAGCAGTTAAATTTCGATTTAATCCTTCTCTTTACTTTAGATTTTTCATTCGAAATTCAGAATACAGCGGCGGCTTATCAGTATTTCGTAAATTTTGAAGAAAAGCTTCAATCTCGGTATTATTCCAGCCACCTAAGTCTTAGAGGTCCACCACACACAGCATAATCCTATTCGCTCGGTTAATAGCCCAGTGACCTCTTTTGTTGTTGTCTTCTAAATTTTAAATTCCATGTTGGAATACATTATTAAGTTCAGCTTAAAGAATAAGCTGATCGTATTGTTATTTACTTTTTCAATTATTGCCTTTGGTCTATATGCGGTGATAAATATCCCTATAGGAGCTGTCCCAGATATCACTAATAATCAAGTTCAGGTAATCACGACTTCACGCAATCTATCAACACAGGATGTGGAGCAATTCATTACTTATCCTGTAGAGCTTGAAATGGCTAACCTCCCTGGGGTAAAGGAGATTCGCTCAATCTCCAAGTTTGGACTTTCTGTTGTTACCATAGTATTTGAGGATAAGATGGGCACTTATCTTCCTAGGCAATTGATTGCTGAGAAGATCAAGAAAGCGTCTGAAAATATTCCCGATGGCTTTGGAACACCCGAAATGGGACCAATTACCACTGGTTTGGGCGAAATCTATCAATATGTGCTTGATTTGGCACCTGAACATCGGGATAAATATACAATCACAGATTTACGCACGATTCAGGATTGGATTGTCAAAAGACAGCTTTCCGGTATACCCGGCGTTGTAGAGGTCAATACCTGGGGCGGATTTCTCAAACAATACGAGGTAAGCATCAATCCTGAAAAACTTCATTCGATGGGCATTTCTCTCCCTACTGTTTTCACGGCTTTAGAAACGAACAACAGCGTGGCTGGAGGAGGTTACATTGAAAAAGAAAATCAAGCTTATTTTATCCGTGGGGAAGGACTTGCAAAGAGTGTTGAGGACATTGAGAATATTGTCATAGAAAACCGCAATGGTCTTCCCATTTATGTCAAAGATGTAGCGGAAGTTGGGTTCGGTCATGCTACGCGATTTGGCGCTATTACTGGTAATGGAGAAGGTGAAAAGGTGTTAGGGCAAGTGATGATGCTCAAAGATGCCGACTCCAAAGCGGTAATTGAAGCAGTAAAGAAACGTGTTGCTGAAGTTCAGAAAACATTGCCTGTAGGAGTGAGCATCAATCCAGTATTAGAACGTAGTGAATTGATTAGCAAAACGACAACCACCATCTCTGAAAACTTGATTTTGGGATGCTTGATCGTGATTTTTGTAGTGGTGTTGTTACTTGGTGATTTGCGAACAGGACTGGTGGTTGCTTCAGTGATTCCTCTTTGTTTGCTTTTTGCTATTTCACTCATGTATATATTTGGCGTAGATGCTAACCTGATGAGCCTTGGCGCCATAGATTTTGGAATCATCATTGATGGAGCAGTAATCATTGTAGAATATACAGCCTATAAGATCAATACACAGAGAGATGATATAATGTCTCATGACTTAGCCAGAAGGCGCAGTTTAATAGATGAAATCACTTTTGAAGGTGCTACTAAAATGATGCGTTCTGCCGTTTTCGGACAACTGATTATCATCATTGTCTTTATTCCAATTCTTTCTTTGGTCAATGTAGAAGGCAAAATGTTTAAGCCTATGGCATTGACCTTTTGCTTTGCTTTAATTGGCGCAATGATTTTTTGCTTTACTTATATTCCGGTAGTTTCCAGTCTTTTTCTCCGACCTTCGAAAAATAGTCGACCAAATTTTTCCGCAAAATTCATTTCATTTCTACAACGGATGTATCATCCCGTGTTGGTATGGGCTATCGAATACAAAAAAGTGGTGTTGGGAGCAGCTGTAATATTATTTATGAGTGTTGGTTATTTGTTTTCTACGATGGGAGGAGAGTTTGTGCCGACGCTTGATGAAGGAGATTTTGTCATACAACCGGTTTTGAAAACAGGGACTTCTTTAAGCGAGACTGTGAAAACGACCACCCAAATAGAGATCGTGATTCGTGAATTCCCAGAGGTGAAGCAAGTTGTCACCCGAATAGGTGCCGCAGAAGTTCCCACTGACCCTATGTCTATGGAAGAAACGGATGTTATTATCACATTGAAACCCAAGGAAGAATGGACTTCTGCTCAAACGAAAGATGAACTGGCTGATCAATTCAAGCAAGCCTTGATAGATAAAATTCCTGGAGTCGATTATGAATTTACCCAGCCTATAGAAATGAGATTCAACGAGCTTATTACAGGTGTTCGGTCGGATTTGGCTATTAAAATTTTTGGTGATGATTTGGATATTCTGGCAAAAAAAGCCAGTGAAATTGAAATACTCATTGAAAGTGTAGCAGGTGCTTCTGATATCATCGTTGAAAAGGTTGATGGCTTACCGCAAATGAGCGTAGTATATGATCGAAATAAGATAGCCAGATATGGCCTCAATATTTCGGAAGTCAATGACGTCATCACGATGGGCTTTGCTGGAAAAATAGCCGGAAGTATTTTCGAAGGTGAGCGCAGGTTTGATTTGGTCGTTCGGTTCCATGAAGACTATCGCAAAGACATCAGTAATTTACGACAAGCATTTGTCCAAACACCCAATGGAAATCAGGTGCCGATGAGCGAGTTAGCGGAAATTAATTACACCAAAGGGCCAGCCAAAATTTCCAGAGATGACACCAAAAGAAGAATTGTCGTGGGTGTGAATGTGCGGAATAGAGACCTGGAATCAGTTGTGGAGGATGTGAGAACATTGATCAACGCAAATATCCAGTTACCACCTGGTTATGTGGTAACCTACGGAGGACAATTCGAAAATCTTCGAAGTGCCAAAGAAAGACTTACCTATGCAGTTCCTGTAGCGTTGATATTGATCTTTATACTGTTACATTTTGCTTTTAAGTCCGTCAAAGAAGCCTTGATGGTATTTAGTGCTATTCCTTTGGCTGCCGTAGGTGGTGTATTATTACTTTGGCTCAGAGATCTTCCTTTTAGCATTTCTGCCGGAGTAGGGTTTATCGCCTTGTTTGGCATAGCCGTATTGAATGGGATTGTGCTGATAGAGCATTTTAAAGAGCTAAAGCAAAAGGGCTACACTAGTTTGAAGGAACTTATAATTGTTGGCAGCACACAGCGATTGAGGCCAGTACTTTTAACCGCATTTGCTGCAGCATTGGGTTTCTTACCCATGGCGATATCCTCCTCTGCCGGAGCGGAAGTTCAGCGACCATTAGCCACGGTAGTTATCGGTGGTTTAATCACAGCTACTTTGCTTACACTGGTTGTATTACCTGTTTTATATTATATTCTAGATGATAATAAATCTCAGGTCATGCTTTCGCCAAAAGCAATAGTACTATTATTTATACTACTGCCAGCTTTGTCTTACGGACAGGAAAAGCCTTTGACATTACCAGAAGCGATTAACATCGCTAAAGCCAATAATACCGGCTTGAAGTCATCTGAGTTAGTTATTAGGCAAAATGAAGCGTTGGTAGGAGCTTCCTATGATCTGGATAAAATGAATGTTTATTACAGCTATGATGAAAATAACATAGCCCCCAATAACAGTCCATTGAAAGTGTGGGGAATTCAACAGAATATTCGATTTCCAACAGTTTACGAAGGCCTAAAAAAACTTCAAAAGAGCAAAGTGCATATCAGTGAAAATCAATATGCTATGGAGGATTATTTTCTGGAAAAACAGGTTTCTCAAGCCTATTACAACATTCTTAATCTACAACAGCTAGAAAAACAATATCAGTTTTTGGACAGCACTTATGCACGGTTTGCATATGCAGCAAGTCGAAAATTCGAATTAGGAGAGACAGATTATTTAGAGAAACTGACTGCCGATAGCAAGCAAAATGAGATTCATCTGGAATTGAATAACGTCCAAAAAGATTTGTACGTGGCGTACACTGAACTCTCCAGATGGATGCAATCGAACGCGCCATTCATCATAAATGATCTAACAAACCAAAAGGTAACCGTATTCAAACCAGATACCACCGAGCATTTGGGTTTGCGCTATTATAGAACAGTCGTTGCGTCAGCAGATCAGGCTGCAAGGGTTGAAAGGAGCGAATGGCTACCTGATCTGCAGCTGGAGTATTTCAGAGGCACAAACAATACGGCCAATTCGCAAGTTTTTAACGGCTTTCAGTTGGGCTTGGGTATTCCGCTCTTTTATGGAAAACAAAAGGCGCAGGTAAAAGCAGCGGATCTAGAAGTAGAACGCATGCGACTAGAAGCCGACAATTACAAAATCGAGTTGGCTGCCAGCCTTCAGCAGCTTCTGACTTCCTTGTCGAAGCATGAAGAGGCGCTAAAGGTATATGAACAGTCAGGAAAGCAACTTTCTTCGGCGCTCATTCATACCGCCAATCGATCTTTTCAAAGCGGGGAGATCGACTTTTTCCAATACATACAATCCGTAGATCGAGGCGTGCATATTCATGTTGCTTATCTTAATAGTTTGCGGATGTACAACCAAACCGCTATATCAATCAATTACCTAATGAATTAATTCTTTTGAAATGAAAGGTTTACTATACAATATATATATCGTCCTATTGAGCATCAATCTATTTTTTGCTTGCCAGTCAACAACGGACAACACAAACAATCAGGAGGTTTTAGTTGCCGTCAACAATGACATTACTGTCTCCAAAAAACAGTTCGAAACAGGGGAGATGAAGCTGGGAAAACTGATGACCAGACAACTGCCTACCACGGTTTCCACCAGAGGCTACATTGATGTGCCTCCTGGAAATAGAGCTGCCGTTAGTCCATTCTATGGAGGTTATGTAAAGCAAATTGAGGTGCTTCCCGGACAGAAAATTAAGAAAGGACAATTGCTTTTTACTTTACAAAATCCTGATTATTTGAAAATACAGCAAGCCTACTTGGAGGCAAAAGAACAGTTGGTTTATCTGGAAACAGATTACAAGCGACAACAAACATTGGCGGAGGAAAAAATAGCTTCTCAGAAAGACTATAAAAAAGCAGAGGCTGAATATCGTGTGATGCAAGTGAAATATCAAGGGTTGAAAGAGCAACTGGCGCTAATGAATATCGCTATTGCTCCACTCAACCAAAGAAAGTTGACCAGTACGATGGCTATTTATGCACCGATCACCGGCTTTATCACGAAAGTAAATACGATGAAAAGTGCCTTTATCAATGCGTCAGAGGTGGCTTTAGAAATCGTCAATACCGACCATATACATTTAGAGTTGCAGGTCTTTGAAAAAGACGCTATGCATATAAAAAAGCATCAGAAGATTAGCTTTTCAGTTCCCGAATCAGGTAGCCTTACCTTTACAGGAGAAGTATACTTGGTGGGCAAGTCTGTAGACACTCAGCAGCGCACCGTAGATATACATGGGCATATTGCTGATAGCGAGACAAAGAATTTCATTCCCGGAATGTACGTTGATGCTGCCATAGAAGTCAATAGCGAGGCAGCTATGTGTTTGCCAGAAAGTGCTATTGTGGAGATAGATGGACTGAACTACATTCTTGTGCAGATAAAATCAGCTAGCGAATCACTCCAGTTCATGAAACAACAGATTACTATCGGTAAAAAATCTGAAGGTTGGGTTGAGATCAAAAATGCAAAAGATATTAAAGACAAAACCATTTTATTGGTCGGTACTTTTGTGTTGATTGGTGGGTAAAAGATTCCTACTGTAAAGGGAAAAATGAACCAACTTATATTGATCAAAGAATGCTATTTTGGCTAACACAAGTCAAGCAGTATGATTTGTGCTAGTAAACGGTTACTATTAATTTTTTAAAATTTTAATAAGAGCACAAGCTTATCATTTACTCTCCTGTTGTTTCTCTTGAAAATGGGTAAATAGGAGAGTAATTGATGCCTTGAAGGTATTTTTTTTCTTTTTGATCTTGAGAGGAAATTGAAATTTAGTGGTTAATCAAAAAATCCGCAAATTATGAGATAGTAAAGGACGCGAAATAAAAGCACCCTGATATTCTCTTGAATTATTGGTCTTTAATGATCAACATTGCTAACCAGCGCAACGGAAGTCATTTTTGAAATTGTGTTTAAAGGAGGACAAAATATGCAACTAATTCTTGTAATCACTGGCTTAAGCTAAAAACGTTTATTGATAATCCTGATTTGGACAAGAAATCTGTTGAAGTAGCTGTTGCCATTGGAAAGGAGATGGGCATGATTTCCGCTGCGTGATTATCAAAGGAAAATACTTTTAGATCAGCGATAAGAGAAGCGTGCCATTGGAATAAGTCATTCAATAGAAAAATTGTTTCAACGAGTACCTATTGATAAGGATTCAATCCGAAAAGATTGGGTGGTTTTCATTCAGAACAAACTCTTGATTTTGTGCTATGCAATAATATCTCCTGCTTAATTGGCATTCGTCACATTAGATAAGTTGATCAAACATAAAGTCAAGCAGTTATCCGCTTGATTACCTCGGCGGCCATTGTCATACCAAACATGGCCGGCATATATGAAATGGTGCCATAGAAAGACTTTTTAAAATTAGCGCCATCGGTCATTCTTAATGAATGCTTGGGCTGAATTTCTTCGGAGTAAACGCATAACACGCCGCGGGTCACTCCTTTATTTTTTAATAGTTTGCGTACTTGTTGGGCGAACTTGCATTCTCGGGTTTTGTTCACGTCGGTAATGCGAATTTTGGAAGGATCCAGTTTCCCGCCTGCGCCCATAGAAGAGATAAACTTATACTTCATCCTGCGTAAAGTGAGGATCATGGATAGCTTGGGTGTAATACTGTCGATACAATCAAGCACATAAGTAAATTGATTTGCCAGCAAAAAGTCATGCATGATTTCCGGCATCATAAATTCATCTACTACCTGTATTTTAATACTGGCATTGATATCGAGAAACCGATCTCTCAATACCCATGCTTTATTCTTGCCTTCTGTAGAATCAAGTGCTTGCAATTGACGGTTTTTATTGGTAGCATCCACAGCATCACCATCGATAATGGTGATACGCCCCAATCCCGCTCTGACAAGGGTTTCTGCAGCATAACTTCCTACACCACCCAGACCAACAACCAATACATGTGCCTCCTGCAATTTTGCCAAGGCAGTTTCGCCAATAAGCAGTTCGGTTCTTTCTAACCAATCATTCATCTTTCAAAAAAATCTCTTGCGTTACTATTCATTTGGGTACAAAGGTCGGTCATCGATATTCCGGTTAATGCTGATATTTTTTGATAAATATCCAAGATATTAATGTCTGCCATGCTATCAGTCTCCAAAAATAATTTATCCGAGGGTAGAGATTCAAATAAGGCTTTATATTTCGCCGTAATATTTGGCATTAAGGAAAGGTAAAAGCCCTGATCTATTAATTGCTTGGCGAGTATCGTATGTCGGCCATATCCATGTACACACCATTTTCTGATCGAAGGAAACTCTTTTTTGATTTTAATCAATTGGTCAAATGCCCGAACGCAGTGAATGATAACGGGCTTCTTCATACTCTGTGCGATTTCTAGTTGACTTCTTAGTACGTCCATTTGCTCACTGATTGATGGGCCTTTTAGTTTATCTAAACCAACTTCACCCATGGCTAGGCATGAAGGATCAGACAGCAAGATGCTGAAAGTATCTTTTTGTTCAGCAGTAACCACCTTATCCGCCCACCAAGGATGAAGTCCTACGGTGAAATACTTTTTCTCACGCTCTTGCCCTAAATGGAGGGAAATAATTTCCATTACATCTTCCCGATCAATATGACGAGTTTTATGTGTGTGAAAATCTAAAAAGATTTGATTTTGAAATATTGACTCAGTCATCTAGGCGATTATAAGTGCTTTTGGGAAGCACTTTCAATGTGAAAAAACAACGTACCTCCTTAAAAAACCAATTGGTCTGTGATAAAGGAATGCAATTTAAAGATACGAGACATTAATAATATACGAGCGCATCGATTATTGTTGAGATACTTTAAAGTTTGGAATTTTTTTTAAAACACAATTAACTAAGTGATCAAAAAATTGAGTGGTAGGTGACATAAATTAGCAAAGAAATTTAACAGCCGAAGGAACATACACTTACGCTATTAGGAGAGCGCTCAAACTTTGCGAGTGGACTTCCTTTTCAGTCATGTTTTTCATTAGTCATGGAGTTCGGTTGTGCGAACAAATGAGTAAGCCTAGAGACATGTCGTAGTTGAATTGGGCTGACCTATGAATTTTGATTAAAAGTATGTTTAAGTTCATGCTTATGAAAGAGCACATTGTAATCATTCATAAGTCGACAGGGGAAGTTTTGGCTGAAGGCGAAAAAGGCTGGGGCATGTTTCCTTTTGAAGGCAATTACTACATCGCCAACAAAAATCTTAAAACGGAAGGTTTCAAATTCACAGGAATTCCAGGATTGTGTTTGTATAAGTTTATCTATTTCTGGTATCATTTTAAAGCAAAAAACGGCAAAAATATCCCGATGTTAGGTTGGAAATATTGGTTACCAAACCCCTTGTTTCCTTTTATCGCTTTCAGAATTGGAATACCTGCACACCATCCCGATATTGAGGTTAAAATAACCAAAACTAAAGTCAAAACGGATGAGTGAGCAATTGTTCCCTACCTTTTCTCAAAAACTACCTTGGATCACTACAGATCAGATGATTGAAGTGGATAGGCTCATGATAGAAGTTTACCATATCGAACTCATCCAGATGATGGAAAATGCAGGAAGGTGTTTGGCTATTCTGGCAAAAGACAGGTTTTTGAATGGTCAAACATCTGGTCGAGTAACGATACTTGCAGGAACTGGTGGAAATGGTGGTGGTGCCTTGGTTGCCGCTCGCAGACTGAGCAGTTGGGGGTTTGATGTTTCTATTTATGTAACGAATGTAGATAAGATGAAACCTATTCCAGGGCATCAGTTGTCTATATTAAAAAATATGGGGTTGACGATCCATACGGCCGACGATCTCTTTCAAGATCTGAATACAGATCTAATTATTGATGGCATTATTGGTTATAGTTTACAAGGTTCACCACATGGAGCTTCATTACAAATGATGAATTGGGCGAATAATCAAGCAGTACCAATTCTTTCTCTCGATGCTCCCTCCGGAGTGGACTTAACTACAGGAAAAATCTATGATGCCACGATTCGAGCAACATCGACTATGACTTTGGCTTTGCCAAAAATAGGCTTGGCAGATAAAAAAGTTCAAGCATATCGTGGAGAACTCTTTCTTGCAGATATTAGTGTGCCAGTTCAACTTTATCAAGAGCCTACATTAAATATGGAAGTTCCATTTATTTTCAGAGATAGAGATATCGTGAAGCTTGGGTAACATCTATTTGAAATAGCGTTCCAACTGAATAATGCTGCAATCCTGAGAATTAAACAATCTTTGAATCTAAGATCCAAAAAAAAGTTAATTAAATAAATTTTACTAGTTTTAATTCTTTGTGGTTAATTTAATAATCTCTTGGTATAAAAGCGCAATCAAAATTATGAAAAAACAGTTGGCCCTTTTTACAGTTACAATCATGGTTCTTATGAGCTGTAGTCAGAATACAAAACAAGACGCAACATCAATTAGAGAAATGCCTGAAGATATTCAACCAACACAACAACTTTTTGCCAATACTCATGAAGCTGTATGTTATTCTGGTTTCAGAACCGGACAGCATCCAGATAGAGGGGAAGGTGCTGTAAATCCTAGCGCAGAAGAAACCCTTGAAGATCTAAACTTATTAAAAGAACACCTAGGCACATCACTAATCAGGTTATATGATTGTGGGGAGAATTCTCAATTGGTCCTTGAAACAATAAAAGACAATAACCTCAATATTAAAGTGTTATTGGGTGTTTGGCTAAAAGCGGAGTTGAGTGCGCATGAGACCTGTTCATGGCTGGCAGAGCCTATTCCAGATAGTATTTTGAAATACAATAAGGCGGTTAATCTTATGGAAATATCCAAGGGGATAGAACTAGCCAATCAATACCAAGATATTATTGTAGGTATCAATGTAGGGAACGAGGCACTTGTGGAGTGGAATGATCATAAAGTAGATACCGATACCATTATATCTTACGTGCAGGGAATTCAGGCGAATATTGTACAACCAGTGACTGTGGCTGATAATTATTTGTGGTGGGCCGAAAACGGTAGTAATCTGGCAGAGGTAGTAGATTTTGTGTCCGTGCATATTTATCCAGTTTGGGAAGGTAAAAATATTGAAGAAGCGATGAGCTATACACTCCAGAATTTCCAGCAAGTCCGAGACAGCCTACCGAATAGTAATATTGTAATTACCGAAGCAGGCTGGACTTCTATTGCCTCGGAGTTTGGTGACCGTGCGTCAGAAGAACACCAAAAAAGGTATTACCAAGAAATCATGGCCTGGTCTGAAGCCAATAATATTACCACGTTTTTCTTCGAAGCTTTTGATGAAGATTGGAAAGGCAATCCTGATAATATGATGGGAGCAGAGAAGCATTGGGGACTTTTTAACGTAGATAGAACTCCTAAGCAAGTGGTTAATGCGATGAGCATCGCAGAATAATATCTCACATCTTTCATCGGTTAAAATTTAGTCTTTTAATAAAAAGCTTCAAACCATAGATATCAAGTCAAGAAGTATATTTCTACTAACACAAACCATCCTATTCTTCGCATTGGTAATGGACTTTCAAACCCACTTGTAGGTACGAATTCCTTATCTTAACATCTTATAAAAGTAGTTTTCCGCTTTCATACCTTTTGAGTTTGTTCAGAGATTCTTGATTCCCACCTTGTCAGGACTCTTAAGAGAAAACTTTTCAAGTCTGTGCTTTTGAGCACTCGCTTAGCGGGTAATTCGTTGAGAGCAACGTATTATTAAAACGTTTTGATGTGTGTTTTACTTTTTGAAATTTATTGGATTCAATTTTTTGAGTGGAAAAAACCATCAGAAAGTGCGCCTTTTAATACTCTATCATTTTCGTTTTTTAAGTTTTGACAATACTCGCGCAGCGTTCCACACACTCTTTAATGGTGGTATTATTAGTGGAAATAAAAAAAACATACTACGCTCAGAAAGTCATACGAATGTAAGGGTACAAAAAGCTGGCTTTTACAATGCAAGTATCAAGTTCTAGAAATCTATTATAGAAAGTCTACTTGGGAGACTATACATTTCACAAACTATGATGTCTTTCAACGTACTTATTTGGGTAATTATCTCACGGATTCCGTGTTTCTAGCAGATTTATTTTACGAAAGTCCAAAACAAGTGTGAATTATAAATATACTGTTTAGACCAAATTTGACTTTTCACTAATTTGAACTAACAACATCAAGCAATTCTAGGTTTACATCTTATGGAAATAAACGATAACAGGCCAAAGATCTCTTCTATTCAAACGGAGGAGGCTGTGAGTAATGAAGAGCGCTTTCAAAACACTATTCTTCGACAAGTGATCAAAATGAAAAGCCCCTTGCTACTGGCCTATATGAAAGACTACTTGGCATCCAAAAAATACCCCTTGAGAGGCTTGATTAAGGACAAACAACTAGAATACGTAGAACGCGTGTTCGCAAAAGATATGAACTTTAGAAGTGAATTGCGAGGCTTGATGATCGGTCAATTCACAGAGGAAGAATATGCACAATATGTGGCCATGAAAAATGGTATCAATAAACGCATAATCAATATTATTAAAAAGCGCATACTCGACCATATTGATGTGATCAGTCAGTAATTTCGTCCTCCTTATAAGGATGCCCCATGTCTCAAGCAAACATCAACCTATACGGTGAAAGCCTTTCTGAAATATTTGAGGCAGTAAAGCGTCAGATACCCCATCATCAATATGACGTAAAAAAGCATATCGTATTGCTGAAAGATGAGCAGCATGATCCTATTGGTCATATCAGATTGCCATTACATCTGCGGCTGGATGAAGGGCTAACGGTGGTCACGGACGAGGCTTTGGTCTTGTACCTTAGTATTGAATCTGGAAGTGCAGCGATTTGTATTATGGATGGTTTGGAAAATGTCTATCACACCACTTTTTCCGCATATATGACTAGGAAAAAACAGGGATTCAGTCAGATTAAATACTTGAATAAGAAAGGTAAATCTCGGGCTGGTTCAAGAATGCGGTTGACGGGTACCACGGAATTTTTCGAAAAGATTAATGTTTCACTCTCCGAGCTGATGGAAGAATATGAAGTCGATCGGATCGGCTTAAACTGTAGCACGACTTTAATTCCATACCTTTTTCAATCAAAGATCGCTTGTCCTTTTGATAAGAAAAGTCCGAAATTATATAAAATACCCTTGCATCTACCGCAATCTAA
>JBLIIJ010000093.1:0-15910 GCA_047635055.1 Cyclobacteriaceae bacterium
CGTCCCTATTTATTACCCAAGTAATAGGCATGCGCTTTTTTAAATACCACGATGTTCCTTTCACTTCAACCTAATGTTGCTCTTGATATCATCTGTCAATTATTTTTCGGCAAGTCATTGGGCAACTTTGACGCACAAGCCAAGTTGCTTTTTTAGGACTGAAGTGGAATTTCGGTTAGTTGCTACTTTGTAGTTTTGATTTTTGGATACTCATATTGAATAAAAGCAATGATGCTACTTTCTATATTGCGCGCTTGCTTCGAATTCTTGCTGATTGAAAAGGTGACTGAAATCAACATGGGAAAACTCCATTATTCATAAAGCACTCGCTTTATAAATAATTGATCCTTCTTCAGCCGTTAGCTTATAATAACAGTCTGAGATGACCAATAGCGCCTCTCCTTTTCGGGCATTTAAAACTTCCTTTTCGGCATCAAAAACTGCAACACCGCCATCCATTACCATCAATATTTCTGCTGTTTTCGAATCGTGATGGTAACTATCTCCTTTGCCTAAAGTAATTTGGCTAAGCACAAAATCACGAACGGGACTATCATATATTGTTTCCAAGCTGCTACCATCATTGCTTGTTTGGCCTGTGAGAATGTTGGGAACAATACCTTTAAAATCAACATGCTTTAACAATTCAGGAACATCAACATGTTTGGGCGTTAATCCTGCTCTAAGCACATTGTCAGAATTGGCCATCAATTCCATATTTTGGCCTTCCAAATACGCATGGGGTATTCCTGCATCCTGAAAAACAGCTTCACCTTTGTTGACCTTCATCAAATTGAAAAAATAAATCGAATAGATTCCTTTGTCAATTTTGGCGGACTCCCCAGCTGTGCTTACAGCCATTGCTGTCCAATAATCTGGATTTGCTTTATCAAGTTTGCCTTCGGTATATTGAGGTAAGACTCTATTAATCAATGGTCTAAGTGTGCTTTCGGTAATTTCATCCGTTTCTTCCATAACCTTCTGATAAAGAGCGAAATAATCATGTTTTTCCTCATCAAAAACCGCTATTAAATGGTTGAACTCTGGTACTTCCTTGAGTGTTTTCAAAAGCTTACTTGGCGTAAGAAAACCATGTAGTAACCAAAATTCACCGAGCGCTACCATAATTTCGGGCTTATGGTTATCATCTTTATAATTTCTATTTGGTGCTGTTAACGGAATTCCCAGTTCATTTTCTTTGGCAAAGCCCTTCTCTGCTTCCGGTTTTGTTGGATGGACTTGAATAGACAGCATGTCCTTCACGTCCAAAATTTTGAATAAATATGGCAGTCGTCCAAATTCTTTTGCTACTTTCACTCCCAATACTTCTGTACTATTCCTTTGGATAAATTCATCCAAATGTTCCTCTCCCTCATCAGTTAGTACTTTTGCTGGTGCATTTACATGAGCGCCGAGCCAGTATTCTGCATACGTTTTAGGTTCCTTTTCAATGCCAAGCAGGTCAGGTATGAAATCATTTCCTCCCCATGCATAATTTTGGACGGCTCCTTTGAGTTTGAATATTTTGGACATGATTTTTTTAGTTAATTAGCTTAGCGAGCATCGACTTTTACTCGCCTTAATTTTGCTACCTCGAAATTGAATGAAAAAAGGATTTTTACCAAGTGAATCAAGTCTCCTTTTGCTTAAAAAGGAAGATAAGTAACAAGGCATATTTCAAAAGAGGAAATAACGTGACTTTAACCCACGTGATTTGCCTACCGGTAATCAAGAACCTCAGAGCACACTTGAGAAGTATGACCTTGGATACTTTCTTTTTCCTCGGTGCAAACATCAAAGAAAAAAACCCACAATGTGGGTTTTACTTTTTTTAATGGAACGTGCTATTTTTCAGAACATTTATTCGCTTCTTAAGGTGTCTATCGGATTCTTTCTGCTTGCTGTGTAACTTTTAAAACCAACCGTGATACAACCCAACCCTAACAACATCATTCCTGAAATTATGAATGACATTGCGCCTAAATCTATATGGTAGGCAAAAGAGCTCAACCACTCTGCTCCTTGTAAATAACTTATCGGTATGGCAAGCGCCAAGGCTATGACAATCAACCACACATAATCTTTGGCGAGTAACATCACCAACTGCCATGAAGATGCACCATGCACTTTTCGAATACCGATTTCTTTTGTACGCTTCTCCGTGCTGTACGCACTCAGCCCAAATAATCCTAAGCATGCGATAATTACAGAGACAATTACAAATAAGTTTGACAGTTTCCCCATCACTATTTCTGTTTCGTATTGTTCTCGATAGCTATCATCCAACCATTCCATCGCTACAGGATATCCAGGATTCATCTGGCGTGTTACTCGATCAATTTCCTCGACAATGTTGCTGGCATTTGGCGTCACCTTGATCAAGGCCATTTCGACATATTGATTCTCTGCCAGAATGATTTGCGGCTCTACGGCCTTATGTAAGCTACTTACGTTAAAATTATCTGCAACGCCGATTATACGACCTGACATCCCCCATACGGACAACTTTTTACCTATTGGCTCTGTAAAGCCCATCATCTGTACGGCTGCTTTATTGACCACAAACCGCATACTATCTGGTTGATCTCCATCACCAAATTTTTCTCCTTCCAATATCTTAACATCCATCATATTGAGGAAATTACCCGAAACGACCATGACGCCTACTTCATATGGCGTATTAGGATCTTGCCCATCCCATTTGGCTGAGCTTGTGCTTCTTCCATAATTCACGGGGTTTCCAGATAAGCCAGCGACTTCCACCACACCAGAAATCCCCAAGAGTTCTTGTTTATAAGTATCAAATTGGCCTTTCAAAGCTCCTCGCAGATAAACACCTGCTACATAATCGCGGTTCAATCCTGTATCTTTTGTGAGTAAATATTCGATCTGATGATGTACTAAAATGGCGCCAAATAAAAGTATAAAGCTTACACCCACTTGAAAAATGACCAATACTTTTCTTACGTAAACGGCACCTTTGTCACTGCCATTATCGCCTTTCATGGCTTTTACCAAGTTGATACCAGCTAAACGGATAGCAGGGTAACTACCTGCTAAAAAGCTAGTTACCAAAATTGTAATCGTTATATATAACCAAAATTCTAGGCTTTGAGAACTCAGCGCGATCTGCTTGTCAATGAGGTGGTTAAACCAAGGCAAAGTTGCGAAGACTATGACTAAAGAAACGAAGGCAGCAAAGAATGTGTAAAGGAAAGCTTCAAATAGAAACTGCTTGGAAATCATGGACTTATGTGCTCCCATGACTTTGCGTAAGCCTATCTCCTTGGATCTCCGGCTTGCTCGTGCCGTACTCAGGTTCATAAAGTTGATACAGGCAATGACCAAAATCAAGATCGCTACGATTTTCATGATACTGACGTAGCGTATCTTTCCACCAACCGCAGTTCCATTCTCGTATTGTCCATGGAGATACGTATTGGAAAATGGTTGTACCCAAAGTGTTTCACCGTTGGTGCGGTCAGTATGTGTTTCTATTTCATTGACGATCCGCTCGTTTACAGCTGCTACTTTAGTTTCATCAACCAATAGCGCAAAAATATTGAAAGCACCATTTTCCCAACTTTGCATCCATTCCGCTTGATCAATAAAGCTTTTGGCTGGTCGAACCCAATCCATCTCCATGGAAGAGCGCCCATACTTACTATCAAATATGCCTTGGATGACAACAGTTTCTTCTTGCTCATAAAGCAAGCTTTGCCCAATCAAATCGGCAAGCTTCTCTTCTGGTTTGAGATACTTTTCGGCCAATACTTCAGAAATCAATATGCCCGATAAATCGTCATCGTTTATCGGTGTTCCTATAATGATGGGAAATGAAAAGGTCTCAAAAAAATTTTCACTGACGAATATGCCAGCTTCCATGGTGTTAGATTCGTCAAGCTTAAGTAATGATTTTATTGGTCGGCTTACCTCCGTGACGGTCACTACTTCAGGGTATTCTGTTTGGAGCACTGCGGCTAGAGGATGTGGAATATTAGAAGTTGTTTCCATCAAACCATCACTTTGCGCCATATTTCGTTTGACCGCTACAAGTCTGTCCTTATTGATGTGAAATTGATCTACCTGCTCTTCATCGGCTATCCATAGATAAATGAACATAGCAGCCGAAATGCCTACTATGAGCCCAAATAGATTAAGGGAAGAATAGCCGCGATACATTTTGGCATTGCGCCAAGCCGTCTTTAAATAGTTCTTGAATAACATGATTTGAAAATTTTGAGTTTTGAATGACCTTAAAATTCTGGGACGAATCAATCGGAGTACTTCTGTACGGAAATACCTATTGGCTATTTTTTGTGATGATGCTGCTTCGAAGTAAAAGAGTTCAGTCAGGTCCCCTTCTATATCTTCGATTAAGTCCTTTCTACAGAACCATCTTAATAATTTTAGCCAAATCGTTGGTGGTTTGATGTCTTGGTTAACTGCCAATAAAATCGAATTGATAAGCTATGTTCGGTACGGCATTCCACAGTTTTTCACGAGATGCCTTCACCGTGTGCAGTACCTTTACTCCGGTTTTGGTTACAGCAAAAAATTTCTTGCGCTTTCCACCACGAACCGCAGTGGCTTCCCCAAATTGCGAGTCTACATATCCCTTTTCCTCCATACGATCCAAAGCTGTTCGCATAGCGCCAAGGCTCACGGTTCTGTCAAGATTTTTTTCTATATGCTGTTTGATCGAAACACCATAAGCTTCATCTTCTAGAATCATAATCGTGAGTAAGACGATCTCTTCAAACTCTCCTATTGAATATTTTCCCATACTTTTAAGAATTAAAATCTAAATGTAGTTAAAATATTTAAATCTAAAAGTAGTTTTTATTAAAAAGGGGAATGTTGGATTTATTAAATCAACCATCTAGGATAGCTTTTCCTTAACCCAACTTGAAAATTTTTACACACAACATATTGTAATACAGATAGTTACGTAAATTATATTTGTAATTTGGTCACAACTTTTAATTTCCTCATGTATGGTCTGCCTTTAAAGTTCAGCGCATCATATTTTTTTTTCGCCTCTACATTTGGTCGTGTACAGCGCTTAGTATGAATACGTTTGTTGTCTTTGGCATCTATACTAATCATGCAACACCTCTGAGCGCTCATATTTTCTGCAATCGTTTTCCAGCTGTAGTACTGGCCGGATGTTCAGATCGGTTTTCAAACACCTGAAACTTGATTCAACTTCTCTGGTAAGGTTATACAAATCCCAGATTTGCTCTTCGTCAAGGGATTCTTTTGAATATCGCAGGAAGTATTCTCCTGCTGGTTTCTACTTGTCTTTGACCCTTGTTCTTTTGATTTGGGTGATGCCTCCTTGCGCTGTATCCCCCATATATTCAATACTGTATAGTTTAGCTACTTTTGAGTGTTGGTCTTTCAATCGGCCTATGGCTTCATGTACTGTCACTATCTTTTTGGTTCGTTTGGGGATCGTTAATCCCTTGTTGAGATAGCTGAGTCTCTCTTCAAATCTATCGGTAATTTTAGCATCCATTGACTTTTCTTTCAATGCTTTTTGTTCACTTTTTATAGTAAAAATAGATCCGACTTGTTTTGAACTGATATCTTGCTGACCTCTATTTTATGACCTCTATTGTCTGTAAGAATGGTTGCTTCTTCTGATGTGAACGTATAGGAAGCTGGGCGTATACGGCTCACACAGACATAATCATGCCCTTTTTCTTTTATTGCTTCAAGGGTATCTTCGGTAGAGATTCCTGCATCCATGACGACAATAGGTTTTTCTTCTACAAAGTGGAGTTTATCCTCTACCTCATTAAGCATTGCATTAATGGTAGATGACTCGCTTATTATATTGCCTAGAAATAATTGACTGTAGCGAACATATCCCTGATTATCAATGGCCATGGCTAATCCAATGAGTCGGCAATCATTGCATTTCTCTTTGCTACGCTTAAAATTAGCCTTTTGACAACCTAGCATTTGGCCTTCAAAATAGACGTTTTTCAGGTCATAGATAATAATTTCATTACGCTCGCTGAAAAGGTTTGTGCACAGGGTGTAAAGTTCCTTTTCGATGAAATCCTTCTGATTATAAAGCATAATGGCTGCCTGATATAATCGATACAGAGTAGTTGAAAAACCCTCTTCTCCATATAGCTCCATGGCTCCAGAGTTTGCCTGTAACCACCTTTCCGTTTCCAATTCACTCGAAGGATGTAGCAGCTTGGCTGTTAGCAGCATTTGAGCCATGCTTATCTGTGTTTCGTTCAGCCCTATCTGGGAGAAAAGGGTATCGATCCCTAGTCTGTTAAAAGCTTGCTTGCAAAGCCATTTTCCTCCGATTGTTTTGCTTTCTTCCTATTCGGTGCTCTCCAAATTGACTTTCTCATAAGTTTTTCCGGAGCTGTAACAATAGCCGTTTTTCTTCTCTCACTAGGAAACAATCCCTTTGACTGTATCTCCCTTGTGAATCGTTGTACTAGTACTTCAATGGCCGTATGCATGTCATTGAAGATAGATTCAAATCCTGTGAGCAACATTTCAATGCGATCTGATAGTGCTTTATATTTATCAACAGGGAAGTCTTCAAACTTACCCATATTGAGTATCGTTTGCTGACGGACTTTGTTGCCCACCTTGAAGCCATGCACTAATCTATAATAGAGGTATACTACATCGGAATTTTTGTTCTTCTTTTCAATTCGCCTGATTTTCCTATGCCAATAGGTGCAAATCAGATATATTGTACAGATATTTGGGTCAGAACTAATCAGATTTAAGTGCTTTAAACCACCATGAATCGCTATAACCGCATTATTATCTAAAAAAAAATTAAAATAATCGGGTTTACCCCATTTGTGGAGGCTGAATCTTCAAGTTGGGTTAAGCAAGGTTAATTTAATTTTAAACTGAAGGTTAAAATTAAATCAAAAAACTAAATATCAGCAGTTGTGCGGATGAGGTTTTATTAGAATTCCGAGGCAGTGCCTCGGAGAATTCTTCTGATAACAGTATTTTCATTAAGGGAAAAATAATCCCCTGTCTATCGCTTTACTCCTAAAACCCAATCAAGAATCTTCGTATCCATAGGATTCTCTCCGGACGCGTAGAACTTTATAAGTTTTCCATTTTCGTCTATCAGATACTTACAAAAATTCCAGCTGGGCTCTTGATCGTTCCACCCGTTCTCCGCCTTAGTTGTGAGCCATTGATATAGAGGATCCTTCTGGCTTCCTTTCACATCGATTTTAGTAAGAATATCGAAAGTGACACCATAATTCTTTTGGCAAAAGGCGCTGATTTGGTCATTTGTCCCTGGTTCTTGACCACCAAACTGATTAGAGGGAACGCCCAAAATCGACACCTTATCTCCATGAAGTTCATGCAGTGATTGAAAATCCTCATATTGCGGCGTATAGCCACAGGCCGAAGCTGTATTCACTATGATTAATTTCTTTCCTTTATACTTTGCCATGGTTGTCTTTTCGCCATTCAGCATTTCTATATCTATACTGTGTATATCCATTGTACTTATATTTAATTGTAAAATTAAAATCAATAAAAACATATGCTATTACCTTTTACTGTTCGCGCTTTATTTCACTTCTTCTCATAGGCATGGTATCGATCTTATCGAAAATGATTTGAAGATCAGAATGTACACTCCCCTCCCATTTCAAACCACCATCTTTGCCTATCAAAATAATTTTTTGTTCTTTTTCTAAGTTAAACTCGCTTATCAACATTCCCATCAACTGGTACCTCAAAAAGTCACCCTTTAGGAGTTTATCACTATCGTTTAAGATCCTGATTTCCTCTTTTTCAAGTGATATTAGCACCACAACAATGTCTCGTTCATTTATCTCCTCCACTTGAGTAACCCACAAATCTTCTTGACTAGCGGTTATACATTTCGTAAATTGAATAACAATCCTATTCTTCCATAAATAAGCGTCAAGCCCAGATGGCTGTATTGGTGATATTAGACTCAGCATGATGATGATAAACATGCTGACTTAACTAAGAAAGAAGCCAATGTGTTTATCTGTCTTTCCATCGGATTAAAATAAATACAATCTAGGTTTTCGCAACTTATTTCTAGTCACAAATGGGTTGTTTTTCTTGCATCCTTTTTACGCTTAATTTTTCTGCAACGCCACTGATTTGACTGTAAAAAAAAGCTTAATAAAGGAACCGTTTATTGGTTGATATAAGGTGCAAATATTCGAACATATAAGAATAATTTAATTTGTTTTATTCATGGATTTTTAGCCAAAATTCCTAGAATAGATACTGGTGATTAAAAGAACTTACTTCTCAAAATCATATCGTTTTGTACCCCATGTTCTAGCCCAGAGTCTTCGCTCCTCTTACCAAAGAACTTCAACAGCGGCTTGAAAAATAATCAATAATAACTTTATTCAAATGAAGTATAAAGTATTTTACAGTTAAGCGCGTTGTATTTACTTGACAACCCATTGGAGGCGTTATCGCGGTGAACCTTACCAATGTTTATGAGAAATTAGCTTAGCCACAATTCACCAACCTTACCCTCGCTCGGCCTAGCAATAAACACTTGTAATTCGGGAGTAAAGAACCTAGGGAAAAATCTCGAACGCAACCGTGATTTAGCTGCTCAATGGAGAAAAGGTTATTCTGTCGAAGACAGGATTGCTCAAATATTCTTAAAAAAATGCAGCAGATAAGAACAAAAATGAAAACCTGGTTGAAGCATGATGCCTTACGCATTGATAATGAAAAACGCACTGCAGGACATAAAGCTCTAACTGCGCTGACGAGATCAAGAACCATTGATGTGGTAATTTTTATAACCAAAGCTTGTCAGAAAATAGGCAAAACGGATAAAGTCAACGAACTCGTTTAGCAGGAAAATTCATGTTACATCTTTAAATGAGGATATGGAGATACATAAATATCGACAGTCTTTAGCGAACAGCAAAACGATTTCCATGCCCTAGTCAAATGATCTAACCACAAAAAAGCAATCACAAAAGTTGACTGTAAAAAAAAGAAAGCCAGCTACACCGCATGTACATTAAGACCATCTATTTAAAATATTGATTTTAGGGTAGTTATGAAACTTGATTGCGAAATTCATAATGGACTTTGACACAATGTCAGGTCTCTATTTGGTGGTTATCCATTATCAAGATGGAACAATGACTACTCTGTAGTGGTTACTAATTAGATGTATTTACAACCCCAACCTGAAGGATTTATTGAATGTAATTATACCTTCAAATTCGAGATAGCAGCTACTTCCAAAGCCGTTTGGAATTGGCTCAATAACCCTAAAACATTCACTGATACTCAAATTTGGCCATATAAGGTAGAGTTTTATAGCCCTGACCCTGAAACCATACCCAATGGCTTCTATGAGGAAGTTTACAATATTCACTACGGTCCATTTATCAATTTTGCAGGTAAACTGACCGAGATAAAAGCTGATTATCGTGATTTACAGTATTTCTACGGTAGTTATGCGCTCAGTGTGCGCTGGATCCGTCCTTATCGCCTTGAGTTTTGGACCGAAGAAGCTAATGGAAAAACGATGATTACATGCAAAATAAGCTATTGGGTAAAGCCATGGATTGAGTTTATTTGGATGAAGCTTCAAAAGCTTTTTTGGCTCACTTTCCCTCGTTTTGCTAGAAAATCTCTCGCCAAATAATCTTTGGTTTGCTTGATAAATCAGTAATACTGAACTATCATAACTATCTAGTATAATGATGCTTATAACATATTACTTAATTAATAAATTTAAGAACATAATGTGTTTAAAGTTGCTGAGCTATAGTATCATTTGTATTATTTGGGCTTTACAGCCTGGTTATCAAAAAGATTGGTGTTAGACATTTTTATGTCTCTTGTTGTTGCGACCCTTTTACTTATTTTGTGCGATTCTTATTTAAGCTTCCTGTTCTAGTATTCGGAGTAAAATGATAAAATGTATTGTCATGATCTCGACTGAGCTTAGCAGCTGTCAAGCTCAAAAAAGATGTTGTAACTACCGTCCATTCTTAGAGACCCTCTTTCTATGTTAGGTATTTAAATAACCAGTTCACGGCGAGTCATGTTGGTCCTATCTGCCGGCTCATCATGTCACACATTTGAAGATCTTGTAATCAATGCTTTGATTGCAGGTTAATCAATGTGAGTAAAACTCCTGAAATATTCTATCGACTATCTGATGTTGGAGGTGCGATGTGCATAAAAAATCAGTATGCTTATTTTCAAACTAGGCGGATAAATTTTAGTCCCTAAGTTTATAGACGAGTAGATAATTACTTCGAATATTTAGCTCCTTAAATTTCCTTAAATAGCATCATTAATATGTGGCCTTTTATAATCGAGATACTTTGAATGCCTCTACCAACTCGCTTCTGATAATGGTTTTGAGAGTTTGAAAATGGACCGATGATTGATGAAATGGAACTGGATGCCCAACTTTTAAATAGACCTTCAGAAATTTAGGATCAAAATGATTGGGGAAATAAACAGAACGATAAATGGGAGAAATTTTTTCGGCAAGATGAGGGTTTGATAAATAAAAGAAAGTTGAAAATTAGCCTTCATCGACCCTCTAAAGGCAGTCAACTAGTGAGAAAATATTCCTTTCTTTTATCATCTCTATGTTATTGGCATCAGCGTGTAAAACAGCTTGACTGTAACTACTTTTAAAATCAGGATTCTCGAAGAGTTGTTCTAATAGTGCTGATTAATTATGGCCAAATATGACAAAATTTTATGCTAGAAAATGCACCATGTTACAGCTGTATTGGTTTAAGAAAAACCTTCATCCATTCAAAATAACCGTTACTAATAAAAAAATTAATATTTTTCTTTTTATTGAACTGCTACTCTGTTATTTGACATCATTAAAATTGAAAGTAAAAGATATTTTAATTGTGTCTTTTAGGCTTTTTTTTCTATGGAATTTGGAATTTACTCGGCATTTTATAACGGTCGGTTTCGACTATTCTTAATTGGATTACCCCTTAAAATTTAGTGAAATGAACCAATCCCTTTTCAAGGAAAAGTTGATGCAAGATTATAATGACTACTAACTTAAGTTCTTGATATTCTACAATTACGAAAATTTTTAAAGCACAAATTTTAACTCAATTTCAAGGCTAAGAAGTGTTACTTTGATCGTTCCAAAAATGAATATTTTATTACTACAGGACTTGGTTTTAGACCCTGTTTTGCAACAAGAAATTGTAGTATTAACGTATTAGTCAAACAAAGTTATTTTTAGATTTTGTGATATTACTTCATCTTAAAAAACCACCGTCAAAGACGGTGGTTATGTTCTATTGGCTAAGACTTTTAATTTTTTATAGATGAGCAAATAGGGCAAGCAAAGCCATATTCTTTATACGTGTGATTATCATTTGGTTTGGGTGCCGAAGTATCAGTTTTAAGTTTTGAAAGGGGCTATTAAGAGCTTGGTTGAAGACGATATAAGAAGGTTTTGTGACTGGAAAGAATGCAAAGTAACGGAGTTAAATGTGCAGGATGATCATGTTCACTTGGTTATATCTTTACCATCGAAAGTTTGAGTTTCGACCATAATGGGTCTTTTAAAAGGTAAAGTTGCTATTAAGATCTTCAAGTCATATTCACAATTAAAGCAGCGTCCCTACTGGGGGAATCACTTCTGGGCGTGAGGTTATTTTGCAAGTGCTATCGGCCTAGATGAGGATATGATTAAGCGCTATGTTAAGTGTCAAGAGAAAGAGGAAAAACGAATGGAGGATCAACAACTGTGCTTTGAATTTTAGCAGATCAGTGGCTTTCAGCCTCTTTTGGGGACATAGAAAACCCAACTTCTAAGAAGGTAGATGTTTACTTTAAATCATTTCTTCAATTGACGTTTGTGCTTATGCACAATCGAATGACTTATTTACTTATGGTTATAAGCCTCATAGTAATTCAAAAAGTCAATTTATAATGGAGTATCTCTTCTTAATAATCTTGTTTTTTTAAGTACGTCTAATTTGAGAACTCATTATTAAACATTATTCCTGATTAAGTTTTGGCTTTAGTAATCTTCTTTTACTGCTTGATTCATGATTTAGCTTTCTCCATTCTTCGAACAGTAATTTCTCGATTTTATAGAACAAAAGATTACTCGCGCACTTTTGATATCACATGAATACTTAGCTTTCAACAAAAAGATACATTCAACCAACCATATGGAAGTATTGGGTTCTCGTATTTTTTGCGTGAATGGCAAATGTCATTGTCAAGATTCTTAAGCTATTCGATATCAGCCAGGAATAAAAAAAGGGAGCATATAAAAACATATTGTTGACTAAACTTCTTAGAAAATTATTGCAAAACGCAGAATAGGTTTTTGTTATCGGAGGAATGCCTAATGACTTTTTCTTGAACTTTAAAAAACTTTTCAATGTCAGAAATAAAATAAATACAACCTGTTCTTAGGGACGATTAGTATCTGCCTTATCCATATTTACTGGGTCAATTTTGTTTATGTTTTATTCAGAGAACGTAATCTCAGACACGTAAGGAATATTACTGGAAGTATGTTTTGGGTCAGCGGAAGAATAACGGCTCTGAGCATTAGTCATCATATGGTTTTAGGTCGCCTATGATTGATAGCCTGAGTCTTTAATGTTATATCAGCATCGGGATTAAATCACGTGTAGGTCTAATTTCGAACGAGCGAAGATCAGTTTTTTTATCCCGTTAGCAATGAAAATGTGATTAGATGTTTGTTCAAATCAATGTATTCACAATTTAAAAAACAGTAAGTGCGGAATGGTAAAAATCATAAAAGTCTCCAATCATCTGATTGAAGACTTTTATATATGTCCTTTGTATTATCCTTTGTAGTAAAACTGTTCGTGAACGATCAATCCGTTTTCCCATTTCTGAACTCCTATTTGCTCCATCTCCATGCGATTTCCATCTTGAAAGGTAACATCCATACTAGTCTGATGCATTGTAATACCAGCTTCCTCATCTGACGTGACTGCTTTTATTTCCATACCATGAAATTCTTTTATGCTATTTAAAAATTGCACTTCAAATTCCCTGCAAAGTACTTTACCCTCTCTCGTACCTCTAGGCTCAGTCATGACTACATTATCTGCGTAATACTTATCAAATGCGTCTAACAATTGTCCTTGACCAACCAAATTGTAAATGTCCAGTGTTTTTTCTCTAAGTGTCATAGTTTCCTAATTTATATATGTATATACTTATACTGTATATACATACTTATGTTTCAGTTTTAGCCTATTTATTTTTAGATTGTTAAAACCTTAATTAGTTCCATTGATTGATAACTATAGCTTATGTCATCATTATATCAAATAATGAAGATGTATACACTTTTGCAATGACATAAAATATGAAGGAAATGATAGAATTAGATACTGACACACTTGCTGAGCTAATAAGTGATAACGATAAAGTAATAGTACAATATGGTGCTACTTGGTGCGGAAATTGTCGTTTGATAAAGCCTAAGTTTAAAAGACTGGCAAAAGAAAACGAGGATGTAATGTTCGTTTATGTGGATGCAGAGAAACAACCAAATTCTAGGGCTTTAGCGGAAGTTAAGAATCTACCAACGTTTGCTGGATTTAAAGGTGGTAAATTAGTTGGACAAAGCGCCGGAAATAAAGAATCAGTAATAACAACCGTATTAGATGAGATTGCCAATAATTAAGCATGTAGCGTCCTTTGTCGAAGAGAATGATGAGGATTGGGTCAATGAGGCTATCGAGCTATTAGAGCACTACACGGAAGCTCCTGGACTCAAAGACGGGGAAATGGATGTACTCGGAGAGATGTTGTCTAATCTTTATGGAGCAATAGAAGTTCATAAAGACATGAAAAATGGTAAGCCACAGAAGGAGGCGCTCAATGATTTTATGAAGAGGGTAACTGGATCAATAGATTAATATTTACAATTGATCGTAATAAAAAAGGCTATTCGTTGAATAGCCTTTTTTATTACGCACCTATAGGACAATCAGATCATTTTATTAAATTGAAATTTTTTCTTCTGACTGCTTAGTCTCAATCTTTAATTCCTTACATAAGTAGACGAAACTTGCATTTCGTCTATCTGTCGATAAATCAGGCCAAGTCACTTGCAATGGTTTCAGAGAAATGATGGTTAACTTTTCCTCCATCTCTGTCGTTAATTTTTCCCAATCCATATTTTTCAACAATGATTGTTCTTCCAGTAATTCGATATTGTCCAATACTTTTTCTAGAATTGATCTGGTAGCTAAGTCCAAACAAGGTTTCACGAGGATCAATTCGTACTCCATACTATCTTGATTCAACTTAATACCTTCTGTAGCTTCGAAATCTTTTTTGATCTTTTTGTAAATACTATTTAGCTCGTCCAAGCTATTTGATGAAATTGTAATCATTCTTGTCTTTCGGTTATTCTGTAAAATTATCATTAAAATCAGAAAAATAGGAACACTCCGAGTAAACCGGTATAAACGTGTAGTGATCTGATTGCTGATTGCAGGTTGGTACTATATTTTGAAGTGAAGACCGTGAATAATTTCTTCAAACTAAAAAAGCCGGTAAAATTACCGGCTTCCTTCAACATATTTAATTCGAGATATTAATCTAAAGCATCCAAAACGTCTTGCATCGCTTCTGATTTATCGTACAATTTCAATTGATTGTATATGTATCTTAAAGTTTCAATGGCTGATTTTTCTGTAGGTCGTACTTCATAGATTTTTTCCCATTGAGGAAGAGCGTCTCTTAGTTTTTCATCGATAATGGGCTCCATTTCAGCAGCTTTTTTCAAATCGGCCCTAGAAACACCAAGATTATTTCTTTGTTTGATTACTTTGTTCGCTCGGTCGATCATGATAACACCCATGTTGAAATTGGATTCAAAATGATTTGGATCAATTTCCAATGCACTTTTATATGCACTAATGGCACTATCTTCATTCTCGAGCTGCTCGTGCATGGACGCTAAAGTAAAATAAAGATTGGGATTGTCGGGCTCAGCAACGATAGCCTCTTCTAAGTTTGATTTTGCTTCATCAATTTTACCCATCTGGATCATCATATTGATCTGATTCTTAGCGAGTGTTGCATCAGTTGGATACATCTCCCTACCTTTCGAAATCACCTTCAAGGCAGCCTCATTATCTTTGTAAATGGTCGTTAGAATATTCACGTAGTTATAGAATAAATCCTTCGATCTTCCTCCATTGTCAAGTGAGGATTGATAATTCGCTACCGCTGCATCATACAATTCTCCGTTGTGAGCGGCATAGGCAGCATTTATATAGGCATTGGTATCACTTGGTACAATAATATAAGCATTCTCAAAACCTGCTACAGCAGTCTCATATTCTCCTTCTGTAAAGCTTGTTACACCAATATTATAATAATAACTGTAATACGTATCGATTTGCTGACTTAATAATATCGGTAAACCAAAATCATTGTTAATGTAATAGCTAGTTGGGTCATCTATTTCCTTAGCCTTATTGAAGGACTCCATTGCGATATTTAAAGCATCGTCTGAAAGCGCTGCATGTTCCGCGTTTGAAGTGGTATCAATAGTAGCGTAGATCAACCCTCGGTAATACCACGTTTTACCATCATCTTTTACCTTTTCATATACTGTCGCCGCATCGATAATTTCCTTAGCCTCAGCAAGTTTTCCTTGTTCTCTAAATGAATTCGCTTTGTTAATTTTAGGTTTTTTTTCTTTTTGACTGTAGCCGGCAAAACCGATAAAACACGCCAATAGAAACACATACAGTTGTCTCATTAGTATACTTGTTACAATTTTAATAAAAATAATTTATTCAACATTTCCTTCAGTTGGATTACTATCAGCAGGAACATCAGGATCTGTAGGATCTGTAGGATCTGT
>JBLIIJ010000094.1:0-15527 GCA_047635055.1 Cyclobacteriaceae bacterium
CCATAGCATTAATTAATGATGCCTTACTTTGAAGCCATTTGTTTTCACTAGAAACAAACTTGGCTCTACTCATTTGGTATTTATTCTCGATCTCTTGAAACTTGGTCAATGGAATGTTGCCCGCTTCATATCGACTTTTATTTCGTTCGAAAATGTTCTCGGCATTTTGAAAATTGATCTTTTCGGTCTCAAATCCTATGCTGTCACTTTCAAGCTTAAGTCCACTTTGCTTAAGTTTATTTTTTACTTGTTGAAGTTTGATAACAAGTGCTTGTCTTAAGGCGACCACTTGATTTTCCAAAGCCTTTTTTTTCATTTCCTTAGCATCAAGGCTGGATTCTTTGGCTGCTAACTGCTCATTAAGTCTAAGAAGAAGATTTGGATCAAAATATTTTTCTTTTATCTCAGTTAAGCTGAGAATAGTATCTCCTTTAGCGACCAATTGGCCCTCGACTACTTTCCAGTGCTCGATTCTACCGGCGATGGCTGTTTCGACTTTTTGTGGTCTATTCTCTGGACTAAGCGCGGTAAGTGTTCCGCTTCCATGAATATTTTGCTGCCAAGGCAAAAACATGGATAACATAATGATTCCAGTCATTGCCAAAAGGACTTTTGCTAGCGTACGTCCGAGCCCAGGGGTCTTTAGTGTTTTCAGCGAATAGAGTTGATCTTCATTTAAGATGTTCTCTATTTTATCATTGGAAATATTGAGCATCCTAATATATGTTTTTTACTATTGATTCGTTTTTGATTACTTCTTCAAAACTGCCATCCTCAATGATTTTACCATCCTCCATATAAATGACACGATCACAAGAAGACATGATGAGCGGATCATTTGATACGACAATCAAACTCCAACCATTATTTTCATTTGTTACCGTCTCTATTAGCTTTAGTCTTTCTCCTTTCTGAAAGTTATTAAAGAAGTCATTAAGAATTAACAACTGAGGTGTCTTGGCTATACATCTGGCCAGTATCATTTTATTAATAAAAGTGGTTGAATACCCCTTTCCTCCGCTAAGCATTTCTGTATCTAAGCCGTTTGGTAGGGAATTGATCATATCTGACAAACCAACCATTTCAATTGAATTAATGGCTGTTTCAAGTTTTGAAAAAGGTTTTCCTAAGAGGATATTCTCTAAAATAGACCCTTCAAATAAATCCTCTTGCGAAATGTTTTTACCGATTTTGTCCCTCAAATACGTCTTATCTAAGTCCTTTAATGAATAATTATTGTAGGTTAGAATCCCCTTATATTCTGTGTGAATACCAGCGATAATGTTAGTTAGTGTAGTTTTTCCAGAACCACCTCCACCACTAATACATATTCTTTCTCCATTATTGATGTTTAGGTTAATGCCTTGTAAAGAGGGGGAGGAATTGCCAGCATATGTGTAGCTCAGGTTTTTGATCTTCACATTGATTCCATATCTCATCAGTTGCTGTGCTGGAATATCTATTCCTCCACTTGATTCTAAAGGTAAATCTGTCACATGTGAGATCTTATCCACGGCGGTCAGCATATCATACACAACATCAGTATACATAATGATTTTTTCAACGGAGGCCAAAATCAAAATAATAATCACTTCCGAAGCAATAAATTGCCCAAGGGTAATTTCCCGAGAGACGACTAAAATAGTACCAATGATCAATAGACCGCCGGTGACGACAGCTTTGAATGCTAAAGTGTAAGCATACTGGGTGATTAGCACCCGAAAATGTATACTTCTGTTTTTCAAATAGTTATTGACGTTAAAATCTGTTTTTTTAATGGGCAAACTGGTATTACCAGAAAGTTTGAAAGAATAAAGGGTTCGAGCCATTTCTTCTAACCAGTATACGACTTTGTATTTGTACTTGGATTCAATAATAGAAGACTTCATTCCTGCGGGCCCGGTGAAGTAGAATATGGCAAAAAGCGAGGATAAAAGAATAATACTGAAAAATACGAAAAATGGATGATAGAACGAAAGCAACATCAAACCAAAAAATATTTGTATAATCCCCGTGGACAAATCGATCAATAGTTTGGGTAATCCTTTTTGTAATGTGAGAACATCAAAGAATCTGTTCATCAACTCGGGCATATGCAGATTCAAAACGGATTCCATTTGAATTCGAGGGACTCTAAATGCAAATTCAAAAGCAGCTTTTGTAAAGACTCTTCTTTGTAAGTACTCAACAATTGTTATCTGAAAAATCTGAAGTACGCCCGTTGCGGCCACACCTAGAATGACAAAAGCTATTAATATATATACGGAGCTGAAAACTACGCCACCAGAGATCAACTCTACAGCAGCTTGAATACCTAGCGGCAGGCTCAAGCTTAATAAGCCAATTAACGCAGCATATACGTACACATAGAAAATATCCTTTTTATCAGCAGCCAAAAGTCTATATAGCCTTTTAACAGGGGATATTTTAGTGGCTTGTGTACCATCAGCACCGTGTTCGCTCACAAGACTTTCGTAATCAAAAACGGAAATAAATATAATTTCAAGTTTTTCCGTACATGCAAGGTCTAAATGATCGATAGTTTTGGTTATAGATCTCTCCACACCTTGAGAACCTATTTTACTTATTTCAAAATGATTCTTTTCTTTTTGGATAATAAGAGGAGCGAGTTCATTGTCTTTTGCAAAAACGATAATTGGTGCAGCCTGAATTTGATCTGTAAATCGAAAGAATTTTTCCTTCGTTAGGTTTTTCTCTAGCATGATCATACCAGACTCATAGCCAGCCTCCACGAAATCCCGGAGGAATTCAATGAGTTCGTCATCGCTGTAGGGTCTATCGAGGCTTTCCATTGCCGATAGAGTCTCACTACTTAGATCAAGTTTTAGAATTTCAGCTAATTCTTGTATTGCCTCGGTAATTTGCTTGTTGTTCATTGAGAGATTGTCTTAAACACGACAGTGTTTATAAAGATGTGAAGTTCGTCAAAAGGTTGTCTTTCTTTGCTTAATTCTGTTAACGATGGGAGGTGATTGGCAAAAAATATTTGTTGATTCGCTGCTTCCAATATCATACTGCATAATGCGCTCGGGTATTGAAAATCAGGATTGACTTTTTTTACAAGGTCAACGATCAATTTGCATAAAGATTTATATCCTTTAAATAAGCCTTCTTTATTGTCTTCATCGACTTGTTTTGTTAGGTAGGTTTTATCGGACTCTGCGATAACTATTCTTTGTAAGGCAGATTCATCGACGTTGGGGAATGTATCGTCATGCTTTTTTTCTTGACTGATGATTTTTAGCGCAATGTCAAGAGCCCTCTTAGGGTTTTCTATATTATGTGTCTCAAATTGTATCCTATACTCTAACCATGCCCAATACCATGTCATTATATATACAAGGAACCGGTGCTTATTTTCAAAATATCGATATACCGAGGCTTCAGTGGAGTCTATTTCTGCTGATAATTTTTTAAAGGTAAACGCTTCAAAACCTAGTTTGTCGATAAGTTCAATGCCTTTGCTTAAAATTCTTAGACCCAAGTCAGTTGATTGAGGATCTTTAGCATAAAGATTACCTCTTAGCTGCAATTGTAAAACGGTCATAGAGAATCTTTGGATTTACTAAAACAATAGTATTACTATCAAACAACGTAGTTCTATAATTGTTGCACTAATCCTTTTTAATTTCCCAAAAAGTGTTATTTTTGGAGTATTAGTCCTTTTATTTTGAGTTTTTGACCTTTAGGTTCAGGTTAGTCCCCTGAACCTATTTTTATTTCCGGTCTTTGTATAAGCTGTCCGCCAGCGAACATAAAATGTTCCATTCTGTACAAGTACGCTTCACACGTCTTTCCATATATTTAATTAAATAGCTTTAAATCAGCAGCTTATAACTGTTGGCATTCAAATTGGCATAGGTTCAATAGATTTGAAAAAGTATGGACCGAAAGATTAAAAAGAAAACATTTACTATAAAGAAGGTTGCCACTTGGGGTGGGGGTACAATTTTCATCGCTTTCATTTTATATAGTTTCATTTTCGCCGAAGGCGGATCAAAACTAAATGTTGAAAAAGAGAAAATTAACATCGCCACGGTAGTCGAAGGGGAATTCAGGGAGTTTATTCCTGTAGATGGCAATGTGATGCCAATCAAAACTATTCGTCTCGATGCAATAGAAGGTGGCGTTGTGGAAAAGAAATTTTATGAAGGAGGCATCCTCATAGAAAAAGGAGATATGATTCTGAAGCTATCCAATAATGACCTGCTTCAAAATTTTGTTCGTGAAGAAACGCAAGCATTCATCTTGGTAAATAATGTAGAGAACACAAAGTTGAGTTTACAAAGAAATCAATTTGAGTTGAGGAGAAATCTAGTTGATCTCGGTTACCAGATTGATGAAGCTCAGGATGCCTATGTAAGAGGGAAACAGCTCTACGAAGAGAAGATTATCAGTGATCAGGAATACTTGACCATAAAAAGAGCCTATGACCGGTTAATTGATCGTCGTGTAATTCAGATAGAGTCAGCAAAGTTCGACTCATTAAATGCAAGATTACAAATAGCACAGGCTGAAAATACCTTAACAAGGACCAAGGCCAACTTGGAGATGATCAAAAAGAATCTTGATAACCTATACATCAAAGCACCAATTTCGGGAAGACTGAGTACGGTAAATGTAGAAGTAGGTGAATCGATTGCTTCTGGGGAAAATATCGGTCAGATTGATGACTTAAATGGATTCAAAGTTCGAGCATCCATTGATGAGCATTATATAGCGAGAATTTATGACGGCCTTAAAGGAACCTTTTCATTTGCAGGAAATGAATCAGAATTGTCCATATACAAAGTCTACCCCGAAGTGAATAATGGGCTTTTCGAAGTAGATATGGAATTTGCCAGCACCGCAGCTATTCCAAAAGGAATTAGAAGAGGGCAAACACTCCAAATAAGATTGCAACTAAGTGAGAATATTACGGCAGTACAAATTCCTAGAGGAAGTTTTTATCAAACAACCGGTGGAAATTGGATCTTTATCTTAGCAGATGGAGAGTCTGAGGCTATAAGAAGAAATATTAGACTCGGCCGACAAAACCCAAGATTCTATGAAGTTTTAGAAGGCCTGCAGCCGGGAGAGAAAGTAATAGTGAGCTCTTATGAAGGCTATGAAGACAAAGACAAGCTCGTTTTAAAATAAAAAATTACCTAAGCATAAAAAATACAAGAATATGGAAAACGCAAAAGGACTGATCAACACAATAGGACTAAAGAAGTTCTATTATACGGATGAAATTGAAACTACTGCCCTTGCTGGGGTGAACCTGGAGGTCAAAGCAGGGGAATTCGTTGCTATCATGGGGCCATCTGGTTGTGGTAAATCGACCTTATTGAATATAATAGGTTTGTTGGATAATCCATCTGAAGGAGAATTTCATTTTACAGATCAGGAAATTTCTACTTACTCTGAAAGAAAGAGAGCTGAGTTAAGAAAAGCAAATATCGGTTTTGTATTTCAGAGCTTCAACTTGATTGATGAGTTGACAGTATATGAAAACATCGAGTTGCCGCTAATCTATTTGAAGTACTCCTCCGCAGATAGAAAGAAGAGAGTAGAAGAAGTGATGGAGCAGATGAAAATCATGCATAGAAGAAATCACTTTCCGCAACAACTATCAGGCGGTCAGCAGCAGCGTGTAGCCATTTCAAGAGCGGTTGTGGCTAAGCCAAAATTAATACTTGCCGATGAGCCAACGGGTAACCTAGATTCAGCAAATGGTCAGGAAGTAATGAATCTTTTAACAGATTTGAATGAGAACGGCACAACGGTGATCATGGTAACTCACTCCCCAATTGATGCAGAATACGCGCATAGAGTCATTCATTTATTCGATGGACAAATAGTCTCTGAAAATATCAATGCTAAGGATAACGCCTTAGTTTAATTAAGTATTTAAGATCTCTTGTATGCTTAGAACCTTTCCGCTAATGGCGGATTGGTTCTTTTACCTTCCAAATAAAAATAGAAATAAAATGAGGCATTTACTCATGCTCTTTATCATATTCATATCTCTTAGTAGTAAGGCTCAGCAGGACTCTGTAGTGTTGTCTCTGGATGATTGTATTAGTATTGGTTTGGATCGAAATATTCAATTGAAACGTGCTAAAAACAATCAAATGATTGCAGAGGCCAATCGATTTCAATCGATTATGAACTTCTTTCCTTCGGTAAATGCGAGTATGAACTACGACTATTTCTTTGGAACATTCTTCGATACGAATGTAGGTGCACAAGTTTCAGCAACAAGTAGTTCATCGCAACCGAATATAAATGCAAACTTGGTGTTATTTAATGGTTTGCAAAATCATCACAATGTTAAAAGAGCGCATTTTTCACAAGAGGCCGCTGAATATGATGTGAAATCAACTCATTTAGATGTTGAAACAAATATTCTTGTCTCCTACCTACGGGTGATTCTTGATCGAGAAAATGCCCAAATTTCAGCTGATAGAGTCGTGCTGCTAAAGAAACAACTTGAGAGAGAACAAAAAAGAGTAACGGTAGGTGTTGGTAATTTGGAATCAGTATACAACATGCGGTCACAATTGGCAACCGAGAGGCTCAATTTGACTAACCTTGAAAATACCTATCGATCAGACCTTCTCACATTACTTCAAGCGATGCAGTTTGATCCGAGTGAAGCAGCATATGAAGTCTTGCCGTATAATATCAGTGAAGCAGCGCTGCTCCTAGATTTAGATCCATTTGATCAAGTGTTAAATGAGTCATTGGCTGGAAATCCTGCATTGAATGCCGCTCATGCTCGGAAAAAAGCATCAGAGTATCAATTTAAAATAGCCAAGGCAGGAAGGTCTCCAAGACTCACATGGTCGGGAGCGATAGGCTCCAACTACTCATCTAATGGTGCCTTTAATCCCTCAACTGGTGAGAGGGAGCCGAATGCTACATGGAAAGATCAATTAGAATACAATGAATATGAGTATATGGAGTTTAGGTTGTCTATCCCAATATTTACTCGATTTCAAACAACCAATGCCGTTCAAAATGCAAAATTCAATATTTCCAATGCGGAACTAGATGTGAATCAGGCAATGAATACAGTGACCAATGTGTTACAGCAGGCGTATCTGGATTTAGTCAGTGCGCAAACTACTTACACTTCAGCTAAGGAAAATCTCGAAGCTTTGGATCAAACTTTCGTCTTTATGAAAAAAAGATTTGATACTGGAAATACTAATTTTTATGTCTACTTGGAAAGTTTAAATAATAAAAATGTAGCTGAAGTGCAACTTGTCAATGCGAAGTACAATATTATATTCCGTAAAAAGGTTTTGGATCTTTATCGTGGACTATAGATTTTTAACTCGTTTTCCCAGATTGCTACGATCGATTTATTGTCCAACCAAAGAAACTTTTTAAAAGCTCCAACCGGAGCTTTTATCTTTTTAATTGGTGCCAAGTCAAAAGGAGAAATAAAAACGAATGCGCCTTCTTGGAGGATTACAACTTGTTGATTGTGTAGGTCAATTCTAGACGAATGAGAGTCAGGAATGGTTTTAAGGAAATTTCCGAATTGGTCAAATAAGACCACTCCTAAAGACTTATCCAATATAATCAGAAGGTTCTTAAACACGGTCATTTGGACAGGTTCTTCCAACTTGATTGTCTGTGTGACTAATGGAATGGCCGTGGTTAATCCCGTCACAATGTTGTGTTTTACTATCTCAAGAAAATTGGAGGTAAACAGCCATAGCTCATTCTGTGCACCTTGTGTGCAGAGCCATACAAATTGAGTATTAATCTCCGATAGGTCAATTTTTGTTGTGCTATTATTAAACCTATCAATGAAATTGATTGATTGTTGTTCTCTTCTGAAAATTAATGGCCTTAATCTGTTAGAAGGATCAATGGAGGTTACTTCTGCATTGTTTATCTCCGCATTGTACAATAATTCTTCGCCCTCTTCGTCGAGAATTATTAAAGCTCCATTATCAAAACCAAGATATATTTCGTTTTGATTATTTTTCGCGTAAGCTGTAATATTGTTGTCAAAATTCAACTGCTTCTTCATTTCCCATTCTTGTGCGAAAAGAGTCATGGAGCTTAAACAGAAATAAAGCAATAAACTAACCTTCAAAGCGTAGGAGTTTTGTTTCATTCTTATCAATTTCAAGGTAATGACATTGAGAGAACCATTCTCCTAAATTGATGTATGTAGCGGTTCCATTGATGTCCATTTCGAGCGGCAAATGCCTATGCCCAAAAACATAAAAGTCGTGGTGCTTATTACTTTCTATAGCGGTTGAGTACTGATATAGTATTTCTTTAACTCCAAGGAAGAGATTTTCGCTATCAATACTTTTCTTCTTACTATTAGCAGACCATTTATTTGCTGCCCAGAAACCAACATTGGGATGTATCCAACCAAAGAACCATTGGGCAATAGGATTGCTAAATACACGCTTAATAATTTTATATTTTGTATCCCCGGGACCTAGACCATCCCCATGTCCAATCAGGTATTTTTTACCGAAAAATTCGAATTCTTGTGCGTATCTATAGATTGGAATATCCAGCTCCTGAGTAAAATAATCGAACATCCATATATCATGATTTCCTGCAAAGAAGATAATGTCAACATTGCGATCTCTGAGTTCAGCTAATTTGCCAAGAAACCTTATATGGCTTTTTGGGACGACATGTTTGTATTCAAACCAGAAGTCAAAAATGTCTCCAACCAAAATAATTAGTCCAGCATTTTCAGCGATAGAATCAAGCCACCTAATGATTTTTCTTTCTCTCAATAGGCTGGTCTCCATATCAGGAACACCCAAATGAAAGTCACTGGCTAAATAGACTTTTTTGTCAGTCGTTAGGTTTTGAAATTTTATAGGCATAAAAAAAGAGCTGATTGTTAAATCAGCTCCTAAAGTTATTCAAATAGCTATGGATTAATCCTGTGCTTCTTTTTCTTCCTTTAATTTATCATCAGATTTTTCAGAATCTTCCTCCTCAACTTCAGACTTAACATCATTTTTTAAGTTTTCTATTGTTTCTTTCTCTTCCTCCTCTGATTCTTTTGGCTCTACCTTTCCATTAGTGAACTTCTGATAAGTTGTTTCCTCGTCAAAAGGTCGTTTGCCTATCAAGCGCTCAAGATCGCTTTGAAAGATTACTTCTTTTTCCAAAAGCTCCTTAGCTATTATTTCTAACTTATCTCTCTTGTCAGTTAGTAATTGTTTGGCTCTGTCGTACGCCCCATCAATCAATTTTTTCACTTCTTGGTCAATCAATTGAGCGGTAGCATCAGAATATGGTTTAGTGAAACTATATTCTGATTGCTTGCTATCGTAGAAGGATACGTTACCGATTTTATCATTCATACCGTATACGCTTACAATGCTGTACGCCAGTTTTGTGATTCTCTCCAAGTCGCTAAGTGCTCCTGTAGATATTTTATTGAAGATCAAATCTTCAGCTGCTCTACCACCCAGTGCCATGCACATTTCATCCATCAACTGCTCTGTTTGATACAAGAATTGCTCTTTCGGCAAATACTGTGCATAACCTAACGCAGCAACACCTCTTGGAACAATACTTACTTTTACCAATGGATCTGCATGTTCTAAGAACCAACCTGATACAGCATGCCCAGCTTCGTGGTAAGCTACTATCTCCTTTTCTTCAGGGGAAATAATTTTACTTTTCTTTTCAAGACCGCCAATAACTCTATCAACAGCATCTTGAAAATCTTCCATGTCCACTTGCTCTTTGTCTTTACGAGCAGCAATTAGTGCAGCCTCGTTGCAGACGTTGGCAATTTCAGCACCAGCAAAACCGGGTGTTTGTGCAGATAATTTCTTAGGATCAACATCTTCATGAAGCTTAATAGGCTTCAAGTGTACCTTGAAAATAGCTTCTCTGCCTACAATATCTGGCTTATCAATACTTATTTGTCTATCAAAACGACCTGGTCTCATCAAAGCAGCATCCAAGACGTCTGGTCTATTAGTCGCTGCAAGAATAATCACACCTGAGTCCGTCGAAAACCCATCCATTTCTACTAGCAACGAGTTGAGCGTGTTCTCACGCTCGTCATTTGAGCCAGGCATTTGACCTCTTCCTCTTGATCGCCCAATAGCATCAATTTCATCTATAAAAACGATACAAGGGGCTTTTTCTTTTGCCTGCTTAAACAAGTCTCTTACTCTCGCTGCACCAACACCGACGAACATTTCAACGAAATCCGAACCTGATAAAGTAAAGAAAGGAACACCTGCTTCACCTGCAACAGCTTTTGCCAATAAGGTTTTTCCTGTACCAGGAGGGCCTATAAGTAAAGCACCTTTTGGGATTTTACCACCAAGTTTCGTGAATTTGGAAGGGTTTTGAAGAAAATCCACAATTTCTTTAATCTCTTCTTTCGCTTCCTGTAAACCAGCGGCATCCTTAAAAGTAATTTTTACCTTGTTTTCAGCATCAAATAAGGCTGCTTTTGATTTACCAATATTAAATATCTGACCTCCAGGACCTCCACTTCCAGTCATTCTTCTCATTAAAAACCAAAACCCGAAGATGATTAGGAATAAAAATCCCCAATTGAAGAATATCGACGTGAAGTCTGATCGGTCTTCTGGTTCGTAACTAAACCTTTGTGATTCAGGTACTTTTTCCATCAACGTATTAAACTTATCATTGAATATTTGAGTGTCAACGATATTGAATTGGTAATGAGGGCCAGTTGCTGTGGAGAAAGGTGATTTTTCCTCTAGCTCAATTTTGTACTTAGTGTTCTGCAGCGCATCTTCTTTAAGCGTTACTTCTACTAAATCTTGATTTTTAATTAATACTACTTTTTTAACATCATTAGAAAGAACCATTTGTTCAAATCTCTTATCAGTGATTTTTACAGCCGAATTGGTTCTACTGAAGTATGTAAACCCAAAAACAAGGGCAATAAGTCCTACTATTATAAGCAGTTGGTAGTTTGGTCTACCTGGGCCACCTCCCATTAGGGTCTTCTTTATTCTCGGTTTGTCCGCCATGCTAAATTCTCTAAATTTTCTTACTAAACGCTGATTGAATCATTATGTTCCTACTGATCGATATGTCTAATATCGGCATCTCCCCAAAGTTCATCCAAGCCATAAAATTTTCGCTTGTCTTTATTGAACACATGAGCCACTACACTTACATAGTCGATTAAGATCCACTCTTTATTTTCTCGACCTTCTTTTTTCCATGGATTTTCTTTCACTTTTTTAAATACAGCTTCTTCGATAGCATCGGAGATTGCATCAATTTGTGTGTCAGAATTTCCGGAACATAATATGAAGTAGTCAGCAACCGCATTTTTGACATCTTTTAGATCCATAACCACGATGTTCGTGGCTTTTTTATCTAGCATTCCTTCAACAACGAGATCACTTAACTTCTTTGATTCTGATGTTTGCTTGTTTTTATCGGGCATTCATTGCTTTTTTGTCAAAAATAAGTTGCAAAATTACATCTTTACTGTGCATAAATACTTTGCCAAAAGTTTATTTCTAGGTAAAAAATCAATTTATCTGACAGAATGTCACTCGACGAACGCCGAAGCGATAGAATTGATCAGAAAAGAGGGAGGTAACCACGGAACATTGGTACTTACTGATTATCAATCGGCCGGTAGGGGGCAAAAAGGAAACGCTTGGATTAGTGAACCCCAAAGCAACTTATTATTTTCCTTAATACTTAAAACAGATTTTTTGAATGCTAGCCATGCTTACTTGCTCAATGTGATGACAAGTCTGGCCTTAAGAGATGTCGTATCTCGAATGCTTGGAAATAAATTGGTTGAAGTGAAATGGCCAAACGACTTGTACACCTCTGGAAATAAAATTTCTGGAATTTTAGTAGAGACTCTGTTGCGAGGCAGATTAGTGGAATATGCTGTTATTGGTGTAGGTATTAACGTTAATCAAGAGCATTTTTCGTTATCGAATGCCACGTCTATGTCTTTATTGAGTAAGAAAAAATTAGATAGGGAACGAGTAATGGATAATATTCTTAAGTCCATAGAACACTATTTCTTGATGCTGAGAGGAGGGAAATATGATTTTTTACTCACTCGTTATGCTGAAAATCTTATGTGGAAAGATGAACGACACACTTTCCAGCTCGATACAGGAAAAATTTTTCAAGGAGTGATTCGCGGTATTGATGGTCAAGGCCGCTTAATTATACATGATGACGAGTCTGCTAAACAATATGATATTAAGCAAGTTTCTTTCCTTGCTTAGCATTTATTAATTTTGCGCTCAGAAAACACAAGAAAATGATTGAAGAAAAGGTGAAAAACAAGGTAAAAGATATCAGCCAGGCTTCCTGGGGAAGAAATGAAATAAAACTGGCAGAAGCTGAAATGCCAGGTTTGATGTCTTTGCGAGAAGAATTTGGTGAATCAAAACCACTAACAGGATCAAGAATAGCTGGCTGTCTGCACATGACGATTCAAACGGCTGTGCTTATTGAAACCTTGGTAGAATTGGGAGCTGAAGTATCTTGGTCCTCTTGTAATATTTTTTCAACGCAAGACCATGCTGCAGCGGCCATTGCGGAAACAGGTGTTCCGGTCTTTGCTTGGAAGGGAATGAATGAAGAGGAATTTGATTGGTGTATCGAGCAAACTTTATTTGCATTTAAAGACGGTAAGCCATTGAACCTGATACTTGATGACGGTGGGGATTTAACAAATATGGTACTTGATAGATATCCTGAGTTAGTAAGTGATATCAAAGGGCTTTCGGAAGAAACAACCACGGGAGTACATAGATTGTACGAGCGTATGAAAAAAGGCACATTGCTTATGCCAGCTATTAATGTGAATGATTCGGTAACAAAATCGAAATTTGATAACAAATATGGTTGCAAGGAGTCGTTGGTAGATTCAATAAGAAGAGCTACAGACATCATGCTTGCAGGTAAGGTTGCAGTAGTTGCTGGGTATGGAGATGTTGGAAAAGGAAGTGCAGCTTCTTTGAGTGGAGCTGGTGTAAGAGTCATTGTGACAGAAATAGATCCAATCTGTGCGCTGCAAGCGGCTATGGATGGCTATGAGGTCAAGAGAATGGCAGACGCTATCAAAAGAGCTGACATTATTGTGACAGCAACGGGAAATAAGGACATCATTACAGCCGAGTATTTTAAATTGATGCGCGATAAAACGATTCTTTGTAACATTGGACATTTCGATAACGAAATTGACATGGCTTGGTTGAATGAAACACATGGTAGTTCTAAAATTGTCATCAAGCCTCAAGTAGACCTTTATAACGTGGATGGTAATGAAATAATAGTGCTAGCCGAAGGTAGGCTTGTAAACCTTGGTTGTGCGACTGGTCACCCATCTTTTGTGATGTCAAACTCTTTCACCAATCAGACATTGGCTCAAATTGAACTATGGACTAATTCTGAGCAATATGACAATGCAGTGTACACTTTACCAAAGCATTTAGATGAAAAAGTGGCAAGATTACATTTAGCGAAAATTGGTGTTGAATTAGACACTTTAAGTGTAGATCAAGCAGATTATATCGGAGTTACAGTTCAAGGTCCATTCAAGCCTGACGCATACAGATATTAAGAGAATAGAAGTCTGAAAAAAGCTGCCTTACCCTAAGGCAGCTTTTTTTTTGCATTTTAAAAATTGCTTTTCTTATTTTTAACAGCGCATGAATATTCTAATTACGACACAACATGGGGACGTTGCAGGAGCTACTTTTAGTGTTTTCTTATTGGCGAAAGGCCTTTCAACAAAAGGTCATAAAGTTATTTTAGCATGTAGGCCCAACAGTGTGCTACATCGATTAGCCACACAATCATCGATTAAATGCCATAACATAGTGTTTAATAATAAATTTGATGTTTGTATTTGGCGGAATATTTCCCAGATTATAAAATCCGAAAATATTGATTTGGTTTACGCTCAAGAGAGTAAGGATAGGTATGCTTGCATATTCTCTAAAATTTTCTTCAGGTATCAGGCGAAGTTATTTTTAGCCAGAAGGCAGAAGGTCGTCGATAATAATCCATTCAAGCGTTTGTTATATAATTATTTTTCTAACGGACAGATAATTATCAGTGAAGGCTTAAAAAAGGAGATGATTAAATTGGGCTTTCCTGAGTCTAAAATGAAGGTGATTTTCAATGGTTTGCCTGAAATAAGATACAGGCAAGATCATACATCAATCGACAAACTGAGAGAAAAATATCATATCGAAGACGGAGATATAATTATTGGATGTGTCGCTAGGCCTAAGCGTCAAGATGATTTATTTGCTGTATTACAAAGGCTTCCGTCCAATTATAAGTTGTTGCTCGTTGGAATTACGAGAGAACAAGTGGAGACTTTTTTCCTTAGCGCTGATGCCATTGGTTTAGGGAAGAGATTAATTGTAGCTGGTATAATTACGAATAAAAAGGTACTTTATGATCATTATAAATTAATGGCTATACATGTTCTAAGTTCAGATATGGATGGTTTTGGGTTGGTTAATTTAGAAGCCATGCAACTCGCTATTCCTGTAATTGGTGCTAATTACGGTGGAATTCCGGATGTCATACAAAATCAAGTTTCTGGTTTTATATATGAGTTAGGAAACATTACACAATTGAAAAATCAAATTATTACCTTGATTCATAATGAAAGGCTTTCCGGAGATTTTGTCAAAGAGGGTTTGAAGCGGGCGAAAAAGTTTTCCATTGAATCAACCGTGAATAATTACGAAAGTTATTTTAGCCAGAGTTTGATTGTGAATGACTGAAACACCTAAAATATCGGCCGTCATTATTACTAAAAATGAAGAAGAGAATATTCAACGTTGCATTAGTTCAGTTAAGGCTTTGGTCGATGAGATATTAGTCGTTGATAGTTTTTCAACGGATAATACTGTGTTGATAGCGCAGGAAATGGGTGCGAGGACGATTCAACATCAATTCATGGGACATATTGAACAGAAGAATTTTGCGGTAATGAGCGCATCAAATAATTTAATATTATCGCTTGATGCTGATGAGGCGTTAAGCGAGATATTATATCAGAACATTGAGAAGTTACTAAATCATTCATGTCAAATAAAGGCCGTAAGATTCAGCCGAGTCAATTTCTACTTGGGAAAATGGATCAGACATTCGGGATGGTATCCAGATAAAAAAGTAAGACTTTTTGATAGAAGAGTTGCGAGTTGGGGAGGGATTAATCCACACGACAAGGTGATTGTGGATAGTAGATATGAGATAGTTGAAGTCGAAGGAGATATCCTTCATCGAAGTTACAAGGACTTACAAAGTCATCTCAATCGTATCGATGAGTATTCAACAATAGCAGCAAGGCAAAAGCTCAAATCAGGTAAATCGATGAATTTAGTCGTTCATCTTGTTTTATATCCGATGTGGGTTTTCATCAATACTTATCTTTTCAAATTAGGTTTTCTCGATGGATATCATGGTTTTCTGATAAGCAGGTTAAATGCCTATTACAGGTTTCAAAAGTATCTCAAGCTTTA
>JBLIIJ010000095.1:0-14403 GCA_047635055.1 Cyclobacteriaceae bacterium
CTATAAATCCAACCATGCTTATCCTCAGCCTTTCCAAGCTTGATATCATCAAGAGATTTTAAGAAGTCAGTGGAGTATGGCTTGGCTTCTGGCAATTCATAATCGATTCCATCATTATGGATTAGCCTAATTTGTGCAACAGTGGCTGCCGTACCCGCGCCGAACGCTTCTTGCATCGTGCCATTTTCAAAAGCAGCGACTATTTCTTTAACGCTGATTGGGCGCTCTTCTATTTTAATTCCCTTGTCTCTCGCCAATTGTAAGATGCTGTCACGTGTAATTCCAGCAAGAATTGTATCTCCTGTTGGCGCGGTGATTAAAGTATCGTTGATTACGAACATCAAGTTCATGGTGCCTGATTCTTCCACATATTCGTGGTTTTTTGCGTCAGTCCAGATCAGCTGATGAAAGCCATCTTTTTGTGCTTGCATGGCAGGGTATAAAGCTGCCGCATAGTTGCCGCCAGTTTTCGCAAAGCCCGTTCCACCTTCAGCGGCTCTCGTAAATTGCTTTTCTATTTTCACCTTTAAAGGCTCAGGATAATAAGAGCCGACAGGGCCAGTGATAATATAAAATGAATAAGTATCTGATGGCCTAATGCCAATATAAGGATCCATCGCCATCGCAAAAGGTCTGATATATAAAGACGTTCCTGGTTCGCTAGGCACCCAGCTGCTATCTAATTTTAGTAGCGCTGTTATAGCTGATAAGAACAAGTCCTCTGGAACTGGAGGCATACACATCCTTTCAGCACTTTTGATCATTCTTTGTGCATTGGCTTGAGGTCTGAAAATCAAAATTTCCCCATTATCTGCTCGGTACGCTTTTAATCCTTCAAAGACAGACGAGGCATAATGCAATGTAGTATTTGCTGGGCTTATGCTGATATCTCCATAGGGTACAATGCGCAAGTCTTTCCATTCACCATTGGCATAATCCGCAATGAACATGTGGTCAGAATAGACTTTCCCGAATTGGGGATTTTTAAGGTCTGTAGAAGCCAACTTAGAGTTGGTTGTTTTTTGCGTTTTGATGTCTAAAGTCTCCGTCATAGCTGGATCAATTTTAATTTCTTCTTGTTATTCTCCGGCTCCAGGTTTCCATGGAGTTTCTGGGGCGTTGAGTAGTTGTGCCATTTTACGCGACATCACGAAAAAATAATCCGAAAGTCTGTTCATAAATTGTAAAATGAATTCATCGACGGTGCTCTCTTCGTCCAGTGCGATTATAGTCCGCTCTGCTCGGCGACACACCGTTCGACAAACGTGGCACAAAGATACTATTTCATGACCTCCGGGAAGTATAAAATTCTTTAATTCTGGAAGTTCCGAGGTGTACTTATCTATCCATACCTCCAATTGCTTAATTTCCAAATCACCTACTGTTGGGAGCTCAAATCCTTTGAAATCACTTTCCACGGCCAAATTAGATCCAATAGAAAACAGATGCTCTTGAATCCAATAAAACTGATTGGAGATTCGCGATTCCATATCTCTATTGTCTTTTAGTAACCCAATGAAAGAATTTAATTCATCAACATTTCCATAAGATTCAATTCGAAGGTGTGATTTGCTGACTCTTTTCCCTCCGAGCAAAGACGTTTGACCTTTGTCTCCTGTTTTGGTATAAATTTTACTGCTCATCTAGCTGCTGTTTTATGGATCGGATATTTTGATTTTTTTCGTCTGATTCGATTAAGCCATCTCTTAATCGAATAATTCTATGGGCATATTCTGCAATGTCCTCTTCGTGCGTCACCATAATGATGGTGTTGCCTTTATTATGCAGATCTGCAAAAAGATCCATGATGCCATAGGAAGTTTTCGAGTCTAGATTTCCTGTTGGCTCATCGGCAAGAATGATACTTGGATCATTGACCAGTGCTCGTGCGATAGCGACTCTTTGTCTTTGTCCACCAGATAGTTCATTGGGCTTATGGTAGGCACGGTCCTTCAAACCAACGCCATCTAATGTCTTCATTGCCATCTCATCACGATCAGCTTTACCATAACCGGCATAGACTAAAGGAAGAGATACGTTTTCTAATGAAGACGCGCGTGGAAGAAGATTAAAAGTCTGGAATACAAATCCAATTTCTTTATTTCTAATTTCAGCTAAATCATTCTCTGTAAGGTCGCTCACATCGTGCTCATTGAGAATATAAGTACCCGAAGTTGGCGTGTCTAGGCATCCGATAATATTCATTAAAGTAGACTTTCCAGACCCAGAAGGTCCCATGAAGGCGACATATTCTCCCCGTTCAATTTGGATGGATACAGATTTTAATGCATGAATGGTTTCACTGCCCATTACATAACGTTTTGATATTTCCTTGGTATCTATAATCAGACTCATAAATTAAAGCTATAAACTTTCAGTATAAAGAAGTAATGTATTGCAGCACGATATTGGCTAGTTTTGGTTTACTATAAAAATAGTTTCATGCTGGCGGTATTATTATTATCTATTTGGTTTCAAAATGTAGACTTTCAGGGTTGGGAAACGCTCGGAAAGGTAAAACTTGTCCCTGGTTACGATGAATTCTTAGGGGATGAAATCGAAAAACCAGTTTTCCCCAAGGAGATTTCCATTTTCGAGAATACTCGGGTGACAGTGGAAGGTTACGTCATCCCACTGGGAACAAGTGAATCCTCAAGTTACTTTGTGCTCTCAAGGTTTCCTTTTAACTCCTGTTTTTTTTGTGGAAATGCGGGTCCAGAAACGGTTATCGAGGTTTATACCAATGAAAAATTTGCTTACAAAGATCAAAAAGTAATGGCCACAGGTATATTAAGGCTAAATGCAGATGATCCACTCCATTTGTTTTTTCTTTTGGAAGAAGCGGATGTTGAGATTATTGATTAAAATAAGCGGATGCTATTTTTTGAAAAAAAGGTTAGCCTAAACTTGTTGTTAGACTAACCAATTCTCTTTAGGCATTTACCAATACTTTTAAAGGTTCTCTCTTTATTAGTTCTTTGATTTTTGCTTCGATATTTACGTATGTTCTTACATTATCTAGGTTTACATCAGCTGTGATAATATGTCCTACATCAGTGGAATAATTTGAATAGATGAGCATATTTTTCATTCCTTCGCATTGATGCATGTTTTCGGCATTAGGTGTTAGATAATGGACGATATCTGATTGATATCTGTTAATGACGAATAAGTGAATCAATGTCATGAGTCTTTTTCTTTTGAATCTGTCACGAGAGGTGTTTTGATCTCGAATTGATAAAATTTGACGGTTCATTCTATCGGTCAGACTTGTAAAGATCATATTGGCGATAACTTCGTCGTTTTCCAAAAGACTCAATTCCATGACTGATGCGCCTGGTTTGTGTGGTTTCAAGGTCACTTTGATTGTTTCTTGGATATCGTAAAACTCGCTCCAGTTGGCTATCCATTCATCCAGTAAAGAAGTTGGCAACTCCGTCTGCTTTAAATGCTGAAACTGTGTAGACCCTTTGCCCATGGCTTTGGTCGTTGCAGTTCTTCCTGAGCTAGCAGCCAAAGCACTATCAAGTCTTGGTCCTCCAACATGAGATTGCGGTGTTTTGTAAGGCGAGTCGAGTAATCTGAGTTGTCGCTGAACTCGGGCCAATGCAAGCATGCCTTCTTCTTGAAGAGAATGAGCAAATTCATCGGAAGCCAGCCCGTCAATTTGATGTCCTCCGTAGGTAATGAAGTTAAATACGAACCCAAGTTTGCCCAATTCTTCAGGGAACTTGGTCATTTCCTCTTCTGTCATGCCAGTTGTATCCCAATTAAAAGATGGCGAAAGATTATATGCGAGCATTTTATCGGGATATTCCTCATGAATAGCTTCTGCAAATTTTCTAGCATCTTCCAAATCTGCTGTTTTTGTTTCCATCCACAGTAGATCACTAAAAGGTGCAACGGCTAAGGATTTTGATATAGCGAATTGAATTCCTCCTTTTACTTGATAATACCCTTCTGGTGTTCTTGCGAGCTCACAATTCCATTTAACATTTACCCCTAGTTCGTCCGCTTTCTTTTTTGCTTGTCGGTGTGAAATATTTTCGGAGTATTGTAGCCATTGTTGATGACACATTTCAAATTCTTCGCCTTCTTTTTTATACTCTTCAATTAAGTTGGCAACTGCACATCTAAAAGTCATTACTCCTGCATCAGCTTCCCAATGCTTCACAAAATCGGCTAGTATTTCATCATAGGCCGGTTCAAAACGACTTGCATTATCACTTATTAATTCATTCTTTAATTCATGAATAGACGCTATCAATGGTGTTTTTAATAACCAGCTCTTTGCTTCCTGCTTGTGTTCCGCCGCGAGTTGGTATAGCTCGTGACTTCTCATTTGATGCACACCAATCTCAAATAGATATTCTTGAAAAGCTAAAAATGCATTCTTGTAAGAAGGTACGTGGAGGTTCGTAGCACCAAGTACAAATGGCTGATCGCGTTCGTCGGATATATTTTCGATTAATGAGGCGGCTTCCGCATCGGTTCGAGCGACGATGATTCCGGTAACCCCCATGATATCCAACTGAAGTCGGGCAGTGTTTATTCTTTTGATTTGTTCGTCACTTGAGACTAAAACTTTTCCGCCCTGATGTCCACATTTTTTTGTGCCGGGCTTCTGATCCTCTATATGGTAGCCTGTTACTCCCGCTTCTACAAATCTTCTTATCAGATTCCGAACGTGCGCATCGCCACCATGGCCTGTGTCTGCATCCGCTATTATAAACGGACTGAAGTCAAAACATTTTGAGGTAGCTCTTTCGTCTTCTGACATTTTCATCCTTTGAAAATGCTGGTTTCGATCGGCCGCCATTAATGCACGCACGATTCCAGCAGCCTCATTAGGCACTTGGCTAAGTGGATAGCTGGCAAGGTCAGCTCCTGGATCTTCATCTGCTGATCCTTTGGCTGAGGTAGCCCAGCCACCAAGATAAATACCTTCGATTCCTGCTCGCTTCATCATCACTGCCTGACTTGGCGTATAGGGGCCGAATGTGGTCATCTGCTTTTTTTGCTTATACAAATGTTGCATTCGGTTAAAAAAGGTTACGGCATTCTTTCTAGCGACGATATAATCTGTCTCAATGGTGCCTTGCTGCTCTACAACCTGTCTAGGGGAGTAAAGTCTTTTTATCCCGGAGAAGCGTTCCGCTTTGAAATAAGTCTCCATGTTGGAAATTCTTGTCTTGATATTGTGTGATTCGATCGTCATTATTTCAATTATTAAGGATTAATTGTGGGGTTATGTCTGGGTTTTCTGATAGTCTAATATTTTCATTTCGAAATTTTTCATTGTACCCACCAATGCGATTTGTTGCCAAAGCCAGGTCATCATTGTTGAGGTTGAGGTTTAATAAATCAATGAACCAAGGCACTTTCTTTTTGGACTCGACATAGTTCTTTATTATCTCTAGTGATATGGGAAGGGTTGATAACTTGGAGTCGTTGTGGACGTCCCTGTTATCGGCCGTCAATAGTTTTTGATATTCTTCTTTCAGCAATTGGCCAAAGACTTCTTTGGAAAAGAGGTCGCCAGTATTCAGTCCAAGGTATGCGTCGCTTTCAGTGATGCGCGCCTTTTTGTTGACCCATTCCCAAAGCACGCTTACTCTTATTTCTCCGGTGGCCATATCTTCCATGAGGTAAAGCACATCATCATCCCCGAAAAAGTCAGCAGGCTTCAAGGCTGCCGCCTGATAACCTTGCAGGAATGCATTGCCATATTGAAGTGCAACACTTACCAAATCTCGAGCACCGGCAATAGTCAGTGGCGCATTTTCCAATGAAATCAGTGCTTCCCTGTCTTGTTCGGTGTACGTAAGAGGATTGAATTTTCTTCCGAGTTGATTGTCCTTTTTGGCTTCCTCCCATATGGGACGAATAATGTGAACCATCTTCCAGTGCGCTACCCATTTTCCTGATGCTCCGGCGGATTGCTCCCGATTCGCTCCGGCAATTGCCTTTTTCATACTTTTTTTCACACCTTCTTCAGAACCAACAGGAATATTGGGTTCCATACCGCCTTGCCATAAACTATAGTTGCCTTTGGCGTCCGCAGTATTTACTGCCTTTCTTACTCTGTCTTCGTAAGCGGCCATATAGGCATAAGACATGGTGATGGATGCGATATTTGGATGTATAAATTCATCAATACCACAAAGTGCATCCGCTACACTGTTAATATAATCCCAACGCCCCGTGTTGAATCCAACAAAGTTTTCGCCCAGTGCGGCTCTAATTTCAAGGAGTTGAAAGGTAGCTTCTAGCTGCTCGACCAGTACATATGCTTTGATAGTTCCTTTGGGGAGACTCAGGTGCTGCTCTAGCGTATTTAATATCACTTTCCAGAATGCTGCTTCCTCGGCAGTTTGGATTTTAGGTAGATAGAGTACTACCGAGGCGTTCCTCTTTATTAACTCTTGATAGTTGTTTACCACATATAGGGTCACGTCGGTGATTGAAGCCGAGAAAGAATCATCGTTTTGCATTACAATATGCCGGTCATCCAGATGAAGCCCTCGAGCACGAAAAATGACCGTTGTGAAATCGAGCTGTTCTTTCCAATCCTTAATGATGGGTTTATTGAAAAACTCTTGTGCCCATGCATTCATTTCTACTGACACCTTTTCGGCTGCATGCAAGAATTTTTCATCGCGATGAATGGCAAGTTTTAAATTACGCTGATTGTCCAAGGACATACTGTCAACTTGCCCAAGAGCATCTTCACCATCGAACATCCAGCCGTCTGCTCCTGATAGGAGCGCATATGCCACATTTCTGATGCTAGCGGCTATTGCGGAATGTGGTCTGGCGGCTGGCCCAGTGCCTTGGACCCATTGTCGTTTTAAATCTTGTGGAATTTCACTGCACTCAAAAGCCCCTTTTCGTATATCGGCGACCTTTAACTTTTCAGGTCCTATAATATCAATGTCTTCTAGAAAATTTGGAGCTTCCTTTTTTTCTATGCGCTGCGCACGTCGGCTCATGCGCTTGGTCATCAACGCTTTCTGCTGATCGTTTAAAAAGGCCAACGCTTCTAACGCCTTCAGTACCTCATCTGTGTAGATGTCGGGATGACTTAAGAGTCGTTCGGGTAATATGTGAAGTTGTGACATGTGAGTGTATTTTTCTTCAAATGTAGTCAAATAATCTAAAAGCGGAAATTCCGCTAATAAAATATTTTACTTTTTTTGAGTTACTTTAGCTGAAACAGTGAATTTATACTCGTATGATTAGTGATAATGATATACTAAAACTTATTCTGGGCTTTAAAATCAAGCATTTAAGGCTTGATCGTAAAATTTCCTATCAGGCATTATCCAATGCCACTGGGCTATCAGTTTCTTATTTGAATGACATAGAAAAAGGAAAAAAGTATCCTAAGCCAGATAAAATCAATGCATTGGCACAAGCATTCGGGCTAGAATACGATGAGTTGGTTAGTACTAGGACAGATAAGAAATTGCGTCCAGTAATAGATTTGTTGAATTCTGGGTTTTTCAGGTTTTTTCCATTGAAGGAATTTGGCATCAGCACAGAAAAGCTTATTGATGTTTTCAGCAATTCACCAGATAAGTTCAGTGCTTTTATAAGTACCATTTTAAAAATGGTAAGGACCTATCAAATCGAAAAGGAGCATTTTTATCGTGTGGCTTTACGCTCCTATCAGGATATGCATGACAATTATTTTCCAGAATTGGAGGAAGCCGTTACTGAATTTAAAAAAGAAGTAAAGCTGAGTAATAAATCCCCAAAAAAGTATGACGATTTGGAAGATGTGCTGAGAGCCAGCTATGATATTACAGTAGACAGAAACAGACTCACCAAAATAAAAAAATTAAGTGCCTTCAGGTCTTATTATCAAGTAGAAAAGAAAATTCTCTATTTGAATGAAGGTTTGTCGGAGAGTCAGGAAAATTTTATTCTAGCCAAGGAAATTGGGTTTCATTTTTTGAAGATAACAGAAAGGCCCTACGAGACCATGTTGAATAAGGAAGCTTCCTTTGAAAAACTCCTTAATAATTTTAAGGCTTCCTATTTCGCAGCGGCATTGCTATTAGATGCCAAGGAGTTGGTAAAAGACATTGAGTCAATGGCACGATCAACTACCTGGAAGCCTAATCTAATAGGGAAGTTGATAGATAAATATCAGGTCACTCCAGAAACATTTTTACAAAGGCTTACCAACATACTACCACATTATTTTAATATTCGAGACCTGTTTTTCATTCGATTAAAAAGCACCGATGACCTTATCAAATATGATATCACCAAGGAGTTGCATCTCTCTCAGCTACATAATCCATATCATACAGAGTTAGATGAGCATTTATGTCATCGATGGGTTTCAATTAGTGGAATCAAAAAAATTAGAAGCTCAAAAGGGAATAAAGTCATTGACGCACAGGTCTCTAATTATTGGCAAACTAAAAGTGCTTATTTCTGTATTACCGTTGCAGAGTCGTCGAGTTTTACTGGAAGTAGGGCTAACAGTATTACTTTAGGATTGATGATGACTGACGCTTTAAAGGGAACTTTCAATTTCTTAAAAGACAAAGATTTGAAAGTTAAAACGGTTCATACGACGTGTGAGCGTTGCTCTATACCCGACTGTGATAATAGGGTGGCTCCTCCAACCTATGTGGATAATATTAATCATGAAAATGAATTGGAAGCGGAACTTGAAAAACTTTAGAATAATCAGCATTTATTTTAGAATAAATAAACAACAATAATTAATACTTTAAAGACGAGTAAATAAATTACACCACAACCTCTTGAACCGGTAAAACTTTATCAGATTTATGGAAAAGAATATTAAGCAGATCAAAAAACTATTAGTAGCCAATCGTGGTGAAATAGCCATTCGTGTACTTCGAGCCGCCTCAGAGCTGAGAATTGGTACGGTAGCCATGTACACGTATGAAGATCGTTATTCTTTACACAGATATAAAGCCGATGAAGCCTATCAAATAGGTTTGGAAAATGAACCTTTGAAACCTTATCTCGATATAGAAGAGATCGTAGCACTTGCTAAAAGAGAAAACGTCGATGCTATCCATCCGGGATATGGCTTTTTGTCGGAGAACGTGCATTTTGTGAGAAGATGCCAAGAAGAAGGGATCATTTTCATTGGTCCAGAGCCTGAAGTGATGGATCAACTCGGGGATAAAGTAAAAGCAAAAATAGTCGCCTTACGAGCCAATGTTCCAGTGATTCAGGACAGTGAGGTTGACATAACTTCCTATGAAGTTGCCGCATCAGAAGCGGGAAAAATAGGATATCCTGTGATGGTAAAAGCAGCAGCTGGAGGAGGCGGAAGGGGCATGCGTGTAGTGAAAACAGCAGAAGACCTTGAAGGCGCTTATCATGAAGCAAAGGGAGAAGCAAAGAAGGCGTTTGGAGATGATACGATTTTTATAGAAAAATTTATTGATAGCCCTAAGCACATCGAAGTGCAAATCATGGGTGATAATTATGGCAACTTGGTGCACTTGTATGAGCGAGATTGCTCGGTACAACGCAGGTATCAGAAAGTGGTAGAGGTTGCACCTTCCATTGGTCTGAAACTAGAAACTAGGGAAAAGTTGTATGATTATGCACTCAGGATCACCAAAGAAGTAAAATATAACAATGTTGGTACGGTTGAGTTTTTGGTGGATGCCGAAGAAAACATCTTCTTTATAGAAGTCAATCCAAGAGTACAAGTTGAGCATACGATCACGGAAGAAATCACCGGTATTGATATTGTCCGTTCGCAAATTGAGATCGCTCGAGGATACCCACTAGATGATCCCCGAATTTTCATCAAAAGTCAAGATGATATCCAAATCAATGGCTTTGCGATAGAATGTCGAATTACGACAGAAGACCCAGATAACAATTTTAAGCCAGATTATGGAAGAGTGATCGCCTATCGCTCACCGGGAGGATTTGGTATTCGATTGGATGCTGGAAACTGCTATGCGGGTGTGACGATTTCGCCATTTTTTGATTCCATGCTGGTGAAAATTACGGCGAAAGGACGAACACTCAAAGGAGCATCTTTGAGACTTCAAAGAGCACTTTCTGAATTCCGAATCAGGGGTGTGGTTACGAATAAAGGTTTTCTCGAAAATGTATTAAAACACGAAGTTTTCTATAATGGAAAAGCGACCGTGCGATTCATAGAAGATCATCCTGAGTTGTTTCATATGAAGCGCTATATGAACCGTGCCACCAAGTTGCTCAACTATCTGGGAGAAGTAGCGGTCAATGGCAACCCAAGTGTAAAGAAAATAGATCCTTCTATTGTATTCAGAACACCAGTCGTACCTGAGTTTGATCGTCGGGGAGAAGCGCCAGCAGGGACAAAACAAATTTTGGACGAGCATGGACCAGAAGGACTGACTAATTGGATCAAGGATCAAAAACAAATTCTCTTCACTGACACGACCTTAAGAGACGCACATCAATCATTGTTGGCAACTAGAATGCGAACGACTGATATGCTACAGGTGGCGGAAGGCTTTGCCAAAAACCACCCAAATGTCTTTTCTATGGAAATGTGGGGTGGTGCGACTTTTGACGTGACCATGCGGTTCTTGCATGAAAACCCATGGGATCGATTAAAGGAAATTAGAAAGGCAGTACCGAATATTTTGTTGCAAATGCTTTTTAGAGGATCAAATGGGGTTGGTTATAAAGCTTATCCTGACAATTTGATTCAGAAGTTTATAGAGAAGAGCGCGGAAAATGGGATGGATGTCTTCAGAATCTTCGACTCGCTCAACTGGGTGGAAGCGATGAAAGTGAGTATCAAAACTGTGCGAGAAAGGACCAACTCGGTGGCAGAAGCTTGCATATGTTACACTGGAAATGTTTTGAACCCAAACACGAAGTACAATATTCAGTATTATTTGGATATGGCTAAGGCGCTGGAAGATGAGGGGGCACATATATTGGCCATCAAAGATATGGCGGGTTTGCTGCAGCCATATGCCGCAACGGAGCTTATTGGTGCTTTAAAAAATCACATCAGTATTCCTATACACCTACATACGCATGACACATCGTCTATGCAGGCCACCACTTATTTAAAAGCGATTGAAGCCGGAGTGGATATTGTTGACACAGCTATCGCTTCTATGTCCGGATTGACTTCTCAGCCAAACTTCAACTCGCTGGCAAAAGTGCTCGAAGGAACAGAGCGAGATCCAAAAATCAATGTCAAATCACTCAATGAATATTCAAATTATTGGGAGGACGTTCGCCAAGTCTATTATCCTTTTGAAAGTGGGTTAAAGGCGGGAAATGCAGAAGTATACGACCATGAGATTCCTGGGGGTCAATATTCAAACCTTCGCCCTCAAGCGGAAGCCTTAGGGTTGGCTGGTCAGTTCGAAAAGGTCAAGGAAAACTATGCGATTGTAAACGATATGTTTGGCGACTTGGTCAAAGTGACACCATCCAGTAAAGTGGTTGGTGACATGGCCATATTCATGACCACAAACAATTTGACAAAAGAAGATGTGATGACGCGTGGGGAAGCGATTTCATTCCCGGATTCTGTGGTGAGTCTTTTCAGAGGAGAGCTCGGGCAGGCGCCAGGAGGCTTTCCGGAGGCATTGTCTAAAATTATACTAAAAGGAGAAATACCTTTTACAGATCGACCAAATGCACATTTGCCAGCGGTGGATTTTGAGAAGGAATACAAGCAGTTTCAGCAAGATTTTGACGAGTACTGCGATGAGTTAGACTTCTTGTCGTACAAGCTGTATCCGAAAGTATTTCAAGACTTTTATAATCATTGGCTAAGATATGGCGATGTTTGGCAGCTACCGACTAAAGCTTTTTTCTTTGGAATACAGCAGGAAGAAGAGCTTTTCGTGGAAATCGCAAAAGGCAAGCATATCATTATCAAGTTGCAATACATTTCCGCTCCTAATGACGATGGAAAATGTAAATTGTACTTTGAGCTAAACGGACAAACCCGAATTATTGAAGTGCGTGACTTGAAATATAAAGTCAGTAAGATGGTCAATAAAAAGGCCAGCGGCGACAAAGAAGTAGGCTCACCACTTCCAGGAAGATTGGCTGATGTGAAAGTGAAAGTAGGAGATCAGGTCAAGCCGAAACAACCTTTGTTTATCATAGAAGCCATGAAGATGGAATCAACAGTAACAGCTGTGGATGGCGGTGTAGTGAAAAAAGTATACTTGAGCGCCGGGGATATGGTAGCACAAGATGACTTGGTTGTCGAGTTTGAGTAGGTGAATTCCACTTTTCGGAGGCTATTCTCTGATGCGCGCAACGAATAAAAAATCAATTATCCAACACCATACCTCGTGAGCGTGCTCCGAGGTTATTAGTTGTTACTTCGAAGAAGGTACGACCGAGAAGCCTCCAAGAGGGAAGGTCATCCCTTCTTCAAAAGTGATAAGACGCATATAAAAGGGTGTCTTCTGGCGGATTAGGATTTATTTCTGGGTGCCAAATTAATTTCCAATGATACGTACAATCGAACATCATCAGTCCGAACAGGGCGATCAAATTCATCAAATTTTCCAAAGGTCTTATCCATACGAAGGCAGACTATTAGGTGTGGAGGACAAAGATTTTCCGCCATTGAAAAGAACTGCCGAAGCGATAGCCGAATCGACAACTTCATTTTATGGTTATTTGGATGGGAATAGCTTAGCCGCAGTGATGGAGCTTACGCTCAGCGAACCTTTGAAGATCAACAGCTTTGTGGTAGATCCAGATTATTTTAAGCAGGGTATAGGGTCAAAGATGATGGACTTTGTTTTTGCAGCGTTTCCGAGGCGGCAATACATTGTGGAAACAGGCAGAGAAAATATTCCCGCGATCGGCCTATATAGAAAGTTCGGATTTGAGATCATTGAAAAATATCCCCTGCCACAGGGAATTTGGAAAGTGGTGATGGAGTGGAATGCTTAATTCGGTGCGAAAAGTAGGTTAATGTTATGGTTTCGGTTGCTTGAAGAGTAATATGCCGAAGGTGAGTGCGCTTCGTCATGCTTCCTGCCGATGATGTGCGTTGAGTGGGCGTTTCTCAATTAAACCTGACCATTTTCTAAAAAACCATCCATGAAAACCATCTTTTCGAAGACGGTACTAGGGAGATATCCCCTTGAGACGGGTGTTCTTGCGACAAGGAATGCGTCTCTATGAGGTTCTTGATGACCAGAACCAAGGCGGGGACACCATAGATTCTAAACTACTCAATGCGCAAGTGGCCATTGAAAATGCACTAAGTAACACCACCATAAAAGACGCCATGGCGCTGTTTGGCTATGATGAGGCCAAACTCTAAGCAGGTGCCGCCTTGTATGAAGTTGCTCAGGCTGCTCAAAACAAACAAAAGCAAGAATATGGTGAGCAGTTCAGTGCCACCGATGCGCTAGACACAGCTATGTCAGCAGCAAATCAGGTATATATGCGTCACGTGAAAGTGGCCCGAATTGCTCTCAGAGGTCAAAGGGGTGCTGCAGAGGCACTGCAACTTACGGGCAGAAGACAGCAATCCTATTCCGGCTGGATCAAACAAGCCTCAATCTTCTACACCAATGCGCTTATTGACGAAGGAGTGAAAACTGCCTTATCCACCTTCGGTATTACCGAGCAGGCACTGTAAGAAGGACAAGACAATGTCAATGATGTGCAGGCCAAATTGGCCGCTCAACTTAAGGAAAAAGGGGAGGCACAAGCTTCCACACAGGAGAGAGACCAAGCACTTGAAGACCTGCTCGACTGGATGAGTGATTTTGTAGCTATCGCTCGGATTGCGCTCGAGAATGACGCCCAGTTACTGGAAGTATTGGGAATTGTGGAGCCGAGTTGAGATGGATGAGAACGGTAAAAGTATCTTAAAGGTCAATCCGAACCTAGGTCATAATTTAACAAGAACGATTGGCTAAATTTAATGCTAAACAGCTGAGAATTCATGAGCTTAATTTATTTTGATTATTGCGAAAATGATCAAACTTCATCAATTTAGGCTGCCTCAAGAAGTACGAAGTATTTGCCAAATTTTCTACTTGATCCAGTATTTCCTTTTTAGCACCCAATTGACAGATTCTAACATGAATAAAGCGGGTTAAACTTAGCTGCCGCTATGGAGCTATCGCCAAAGTGAACATGGAAGATCAACAGCTTTGTGGTAGCTGTGGCGTTTTTCAGAAAAGCTTTTGGGATCATTAATAATGGTTTGCGTTTTGGAACGTATTCCTTGAAAGGTCTATCTCGTGGAGACAGGTCGAGAAAACATGCTGGCTATTCGCTTGGATTAAAAAAATATATTTTGTAATCGTAAAATAATGCTTGCTTTCATAGAGGAATTGTAAAGGGATAAACGTAATAAAAAAGATTATAATTCGTGTAAATCCATATAAAAAA
>JBLIIJ010000096.1:0-14216 GCA_047635055.1 Cyclobacteriaceae bacterium
AAATGAGGGTAATCGCTAAAAAGATTCTTCGCGAATTCTGGGAAAAGCATGCTGATTCGGAGGAACAGTTAAAAACATGGTACAAAGAAGCCTCAAAAGCTTCCTGGGGGAGTCCAACAGACATAAAGGAAGAATATGCCAAAGCGAGCATACTTAAAGGCGGACGGGTTGTTTTTGATATTTATGGAAACAAATACAGATTAGTAGTTGACATCAACTACTTAAGAAAATGGCTATTTATTAGGTTTATTGGGACACATACAGAGTATGACAAAATTGATGCTAACACAATTTGAGTTATGAATATTAAAGCTATTAAAACCGAAGAGGATTATAACCAGGCCTTATCAAGGCTTGACGAAATATTCCATGCTGCTGCTAATACCAAAGAGGGTGATGAAGCAGAAGTGCTCTCTATTCTAATAGAAAAATATGAAGATGAACATTATCCGATTGAGGCACCTGATCCAATTGAAGCAATTAAATTCAGAATGGAGCAACTGGACATGAAAAAAAAGGATTTGGCAGAAATACTCGGATATAAGAGTCGCGTAACTGAAGTATTGAGTCGCAAGCGAAAGTTAACACTCAAAATGATCCGGAATCTGCACGAGAAATTAAAAATTCCATATGAATCATTATTAACTGAATATTAAAGAACATTTTGCCAACAAACACTAAAATGAATAGCTAGGCGCTCCCATGCGAACAAGACACTTCGCTGCTTCTAGCAACTGGGGCGAATACTCATATTAGATGGGCGTTATGGGCAATGTTAGACCGATAAGAACATATAAAACAATGCAGAACAAAAGGCTTATCATTATTTTTCTGATTTCATTATTTCTAATGCTAATACCATTTGTAGTAATGCAGTTTACTGATGAAGTAAATTGGACAACAACAGACTTTATAATCGCTGGTGGTTTGTTATTCGGAGCAGGGTTGATATCCGAAATTGTATTGAGAAGTATAAAGAAACTTAGCTATAAAGTGGGTTTATTGAGTGCTATTTTTATTGTCGTAATACTAATTTGGATTGAACTAGCAGTCGGAATAATTGGAACACTGTTTAGTGGGAATTAAATAAAATATTGGAAACATTACGAGTTAGTAGACGAATTAGCAAAAGACAAAAGATGGATAAGATTTTAATGTAGTAATCAAAACGGAGTTATGGCAAAGACAACACCAAAGCCAAACTACCCCCATACCAAGATCGTTAATGCAATACTCTCCCATGAAACAAGCTCTTCTGTTACTCCTGCCTTTTGCGCTACTAGGCTGTTACGAACAACCTACTCCATTTGAAAAAATTGAATGTTCCCCTTCTGACTCAATCCCTAACTCGAATCTTCGGAAGATATTCGAACCCTGCAAGGAATATATTTACTCAGCCAAGTATTGGGATGCTGAATACAACCTAATATCCCAAGAAAAAATATGGTTGATGGCCACCGGTCATGCATGGGCTTATCAACCTGAACTTCAAGATGAAATCCTGATACAATACTCGTTCGACTCATCTAGAGTTGAACACATTAAACAATTTAATATAAATGGTGAACTAGACAAATGGACCACCATGACTACCACGGGAATTATTGAAAATAACCAAAAAACATCCATTCATCCATTTAGACAAAATCAATATTCATTTACTCAAGTTGCTCCATTCCCAGATGTGAGTCACCCACTCTACGAAGGAAAGGTGTGGTCAGTCAAGTTTAACATCCATGAAGGATGGGGTGTATGGACTAACTCAACTTTAGATCAGAACTACAGCGTAATTGGCTATGAAACTGTATCAATTGAATTTGGTGAACTGGAAGCTTGGCATGTAAGTAGTATGACAACTACGGAATTTGGCACATTAACGCATCACTTCTGGTACAACGAGGAATTTGGTTTTATCAAGATGATAATCAAAAACTACGTTGGTCAACTACTTCAGTTCGAACTAGCAGAAGTAAAGAAACCGATGTAATGTGGGTAGCAGACGATATGGTCGGATGATCTTACTTAGTGATCTGAAAGTGTCTGCCAAACATTCCGCTTATCTGCCGCCAAGAAACTTTTGTGCTTTCTGCATTCTTCAGTTCGCGGGATTTTCCCACTTCAGATCGCAGTCCTTTCTATAAACATTTTGGACTGGAGCCTTTCATATGGGTTAATATCAAATCTATTGAGTTAAAAAACTGATTGCACAGAATCGCTTACACTAGCCTCCGAATTGCTCCCAGGGCACATTGCGTGCGTAACATGGCCCACTGCGTCAGTCCCAGTTGACCCTGCAAGCGACGCAGACCCCTGTGTGACCGACGCCGTACCTCTTTGTAAAGACGCAGACCTATATGCAAGCGACGCAGGCCTTTATGGAAGCGAAATTGAGCGCAAACTTGATTTTAAAGACAATTCCCATTTTTCAAAATACTTCAAAAGACACGTTGATCAAACTCCAATAGGCTTTAAAAGCGACAACAATTAAATAACACACATTTTTCAAATAGACCATTATTTCGTGTTTTCATTGTATATTTTTAGATCATATGGAAGCACAGAATTTGAAAACACCTAAAGAAATAAACCCCTTTACTGAAATTAAAAAACCCTCATTTAAAGAAGCCTTTTGGTTTTGGTTAAAGCTTGGATTCATCAGTTTTGGTGGTCCAGCTGGACAAATCGCCATTATGCATGAGTTTCTAGTAGAAAAGAAAAAATGGATTTCAGCTAGCCGTTTTTTGCATGCACTTAATTTTACCATGATACTTCCTGGTCCGGAAGCACAGCAGTTAGCGACTTATACAGGATGGATGTTACACGGAACAAAAGGAGGCTTGGTAGCTGGTGTTTTATTTATTCTACCCTCTATGTTTATTTTACTAGGGTTATCTGCTCTGTATGTTACATTTGGCAACATTCCTTGGGTGCATGCATTGTTTGCAGGGTTGAAACCTGCTGTAATAGCCATTGTCATTTTAGCACTCATTAAAATAGGGAAGAAATCACTATCTACCCTATTTCATTTTCTGATTGCAGGAGCAGCCTTCGTTTGCATTTTCTTTTTCAATATTCCTTTTCCTATAATTATCATTGGAGCACTTATACTGGCGTTCGTCAGTAGAAAATTTGCTCCCAAATTGTTTAACCAAACAGTCGCAGCCAAACAACAATTGGCAAAGGGCGAAGAAAATTATTACATCAATGATAAATCCGTTTTGCCCGACTCAGGTTTTAACTTGGGCAGATTAGGTAAGCAGGTGTTTTCGGCTTTTTGTATTTGGGTAGCTCCGCTAGGACTTTTTTACCTGCTAACTAATGATTTTGCTTTCTGGAAAGAACTCTCATTGTTCTTCACTAAGGCAGCCTTTGTAACATTTGGCGGGGCTTATGCGGTTTTGCCGTATGTGGCTCAGGTTAGTGTCGAGAAATTAAATTGGCTGACAGAGTTACAAATGATTGATGGATTGGCATTAGGAGAAACTACTCCAGGCCCACTTGTTATGGTTTTGGTCTTTGTTGGTTTTATGGCTGGGTATAATCATTTTGAAGGTTCTCTACTCTTGGGTTCAATTGGTCTTTTCGCAACGACTCTTTATACTTTTGTGCCCTGCTTCCTATTTATATTTGTTGGCGCACCTATTATTGAGAGAACAAGGGATAATGAAAAGGTAAAGCAAGCTTTGAGTATCGTTACAACAGCGGTAGTTGGGGTTATCCTTAACCTCACCATTTATCTAGGTAAAGCTGTGGTCTTTCCAAAAAAACTTATCCTTTCTCAAATTGATTTTATAACGCTCGGATGGATTGCAGTTTCCTTTATAGCCATGTACCACTTCAAAGTCAATATGCTAATTTGGATAGGTGTTAGTGCTTTGTTTGGTTTGGCTCATTATTTAATAATGTAAGGTTGTCAACATTCAACAGCTACACACATTGCCAAACCGCACAAATCAGCCGCACAAATAAAGCTTGTCCATAAGTGTATCTGCCCCCAACGGACGGACGAAAAAGAAAGCACTACCTACAACATTGTATAAGCGTAACGCGAGATGAATGGGTAAAATTGAGTATTTTGGCATCTATCAAAGTTTGGTGCAGGCGGACAGTGAATCGCTCCGAAATACCGCACTACGCTTATAATTGACCGTTACACTCAATTTGAAAAAATTAAAATGAAAATTAAAATATTATTATTTTCTACAATTGGCTTATTATTATTTTCCAATTCATTCGCTCAAAAAATACAATTAGATTCACTTGATTCACAAATTCATCAACTTATAAATGACTTTGAAATACCTGGACTTTCGATTGGAATTATTCGAAATGATTCTGTAATCTTTTCCAAAGGATATGGAAACTTAGAAATAAATAAAGAACGAAAAGTTGATGAGAATACCCTTTTTGGAATAGGTTCAATTTCTAAGTCATTTACAGCTTTAACGTTGGGAATATTAGTTGATGAAGGGAAAATAGATTGGGATGATAAAGTTAAAGACTACCTACCCTATTTTGAACTTTACGCTCCTTATGTAACAGATAATTTCACGATTAGAGATTTACTAACCCACAGAAGTGGCCTGAAACAGGTTAGTGGAGGGACTCTTTGGTATCACTCAGATTATTCAAGGGAAGAAATAATAAGAGGACTCAAATATTTGAAGCCTGAGTCTAGCTATAGGGCAAAGCCAGCATATCAAAATGTAATGTACGTTGTTGCTTCAGAGATAGTCAAAACTGTTTCAGGAAAGTCATGGGATAATTTTCTTCAAGATAGAGTGTTTCATCAGCTGCAAATGAAGAACAGTACATCATTATCGACAGAAAGAGAAGCTAACCTCAATCTTGCACAACCTCATATTTGGAATGAGGAATACAAAAAAGTTGCAATCATCCAAGAAAAAGGAGACAATCTTGCTCCTGCTGGTTTTATCTACTCGTCAGCAAATGAAATGATAAATTATATGAGGTTGATGCTGAATAATGGCGTATTTGAAAATGACACGATTGTAAGTTCGAAAATAATCGAGGAAATTTTTAAGCCTCAAATAATCTTTCCTGAAGGAAATCCATATAATAATGAATTTACATCCTATGGATTGGGTTGGTTTATTTCTCCTGTAAACGGGCATAAAATAATTGAGCATAGTGGTGGTATTGACGGTATGTCAGCTCAACTTGTGATGATAAAAGATATGAACTTGGGTTTTGTAATACTCACTAATGCATCAAAAGAGCCTGCTACATATACTTTGAGAGCGTTGCTACTCAAGGAGCTTTTAGGAGATGATACGAACAATTTCTATTCTAGAATAAAAGATTTGCGAGAAAATTATATTAGGGAGAAAAGGGAATCTTCAAAAAACTTCTCAAGATCCATCAATACAACCCCTTCATTGGCAATCAAAGACTATTCTGGAATATATAGCGATAAGATGTATGGTGACATATTGATAAATGTAGCAAATGAAGATGAATTAGAAATTTCATTTTCTCATTCTCAAATATTCAAAGGAAAATTAGAACATTGGCATTTTGATACATTTAAAATTGACTGGCATGACATTCGTGTTCCTGATGGTTTTTTAACTTTCAATTTTAACTCAAAAAGAGAAATATTAGGGTTCTCAATTGATCAAGAAAATTTACTTGATGTTGATTTCGGAGAACTTAAAATAATGAAAAATAACAACTGAGTATAAAACGCATTTTACACACATAACCATTGTAAACAATTCAATATCAGTTCATCTGAATTACATTTTCACACAAAAAATGCAAATTTTATCTTGTGTATCGCATCAAATCCTTTTTTATGGAAAGTAAGAATCATATAGCTTATTGGAAGACTAATCTTAAATACTTGGCAATTTTATTGTCAATATGGTTTTTAGTGTCTTTCGTATTCGGAATTCTCTTAGTAGATGAGCTCAATTTAATACGAATGGGAGGGTTTAAACTTGGATTCTGGTTTGCACAACAAGGTTCTATTTATGTTTTTGTAATACTGATTTTCGTGTACATCCGATTGATGAACGGCCTAGATAAGAAACACAATTTAAACGACTAGATAATGGAAATTCAAACTTGGACATGGATTCTAGTCGGAATTACTTTCGCATTGTACATAGGCATAGCTATCTGGTCAAGGGCTGGATCAACAAAAGAATTTTATGTTGCTGGAGGTAGTGTTTCGCCCTTAGCGAATGGATTTGCTACTGCAGCGGATTGGATGTCTGCCGCATCGTTTATCTCAATGGCCGGTATAATTTCATTTAATGGATATGACGGCTCTGTATACTTGATGGGTTGGACGGGAGGATATGTTCTCTTGGCATTATTACTCGCTCCATATTTGCGGAAATTCGGCAAGTTTACCGTTCCTGATTTTATCGGTGACCGCTATTATTCCAATACAGCAAGAAGTGTAGCTGTATTTTGTGCTTTGCTGGTGTCCTTTACCTATGTCGCTGGTCAAATGCGGGGCGTTGGGTTGGTGTTCTCTCGATTCTTGGAGGTCGATATTAATACTGGAGTAATTATCGGAATGATAATCGTTCTTTTCTATGCCGTATTGGGTGGAATGAAAGGCATAACATATACACAAGTAGCACAATACTGTGTTTTAATTTTTGCGTTTATGGTTCCTGCTATTTTCATCTCAATTCAGATGACAGGCAACCCCATTCCTCAGTTAGGATTTGGAGGAGCTGATGAACAAGGAGTATATCTCTTGGATAAATTAGATGGTCTTCACCGACAACTTGGCTTTGCAGAATATACTTCAGGTAGCAAATCCAAACTAGATGTTTTCTTTATTACCGCGGCTCTAATGGTTGGAACCGCGGGTTTACCTCACGTTATCGTTCGGTTTTTTACGGTGAAAAAAGTTTCAGATGCACGTAAATCTGCAGGCTGGGCATTACTATTAATCGCCATATTATACACCACGGCACCGGCTATTGCTGTCTTTGCGAGGACAAACATGATAGAGACGGTACAGGACAAAGAGTATGCTGAAATGCCTGAATGGTTTAGCACATGGGAAGAAACAAAACTCATTTCCTTCGAGGATAAAAATAATGATGGAAGAATTCAATATGTGGGTGATCCAGAGAAGAATGAATTGACGATTGATCGAGATATTATGGTACTTGCAAATCCGGAAATTGCAAGATTACCGAATTGGGTGATTGCTTTGGTTGCAGCAGGTGGACTGGCAGCAGCACTGTCTACTGCAGCGGGTTTATTATTAGTAATTTCCTCATCAGTCTCTCATGATTTAATAAAGAAAATGATCAAACCTGATATATCTGAAAAAGAAGAATTAATTGTGGCACGACTATCAGCCGTTGTTGCAGTCTGTGTTGCGGGGTATTTTGGAGTTAATCCTCCTGATTTCGTTGCAGCGACTGTTGCTCTTGCTTTCGGACTGGCAGCAGCGTCATTTTTCCCAGCAATAATTATGGGGATATTCTATAAAAAAATGAATAAACAGGGTGCAATTGCAGGAATGGTAACTGGAATATTGTTAATGTTATTTTACATGACCAAGTTTAAGTTTGATTGGTTTGGTGGCGGCACTGAACAAGACTGGTGGTTTGGTATATCTCCAGAAGGATTTGGAACGGTAGCCATGCTAGCCAATTTTGTGATTGCAATTGTGGTTTCTAAGTTTTACCCCGATCCACCAAAAGAAGTTCAAGAACTTGTAGAAAACATTCGAATTCCAAGTGGAATTTTCAAATCTTAAGAAAAGAGTAATTCGCATCCTGAATAATATAGTAATGAGAATTAGGAATGATAAAAGACTTTAAAAAACAAAACTGTTGCCAACAATATGTAAAAAGCATTAAAACGCATTTTACACGAACCGTTAAATGACATTTAGAAATAAGGAATGACACTTTCCAAATGCCATTTTAAATTGTCCCTTCACTCATTGTTCCACCTTCTCTCGTGAAATGACTTCCTTGACTTGAATAGGTAGCTGGAAGCCCCAAAAATTTTGAATAGGTCCTGATAGTCCAAGACACTGGCCCTCTGAAAAAATAGTTTTCAGGAGCGGCAATTTTATCAATATCGTCTTTGTATCTGGCCGCCATACCTTTTGTGAGATGAAATTTAAGGTCGTCACTGGTTTCAAAAGTCTCGTGAATGATCAATGCGTCTTCACCGATCACTTGATACGCTTCGAATCTGATCATACCCTTTTCTTCTTCATAGCCATCTGTGCCAACCTTTAGCCACCAGTGTTTGAGTTCCTCTAAACTCTCACCAGACTTGCAGGTCCATTTCGCGGTCACTTGAATAGCTTTAGATGGATCGGGCTGTAAATAATCATTTTTAACAAAACCATATATATACTCACCAAAAGTTCCGTTTACGCCTTTGTCGTTTATTGCACTACGTGTATTATTAGAAATATTAATGCCTCTAATCAGGTGGAAGTCTGGTTTAGCGACTTGATGTAAGGCCTCTGAATGTTTATTTGCCGTCTGTGAAAAGTAAGCAGCAAGCGTGTTTTCATTTTCGAAAATATGATGTACCAAAACAGCATCTTGGCCAATGGCATGATTTATTTCTGTTGATAACATTCCATTATGGTGCTTGGCAGCGGCATGAATATCCTCCCATTCTTTAAGCATTTCTTTGGATTCGGTCGATTTTCTGAATAAGCCTCCCTTCCTTATAGGTATCCATTTTCCGGTAATACTTATCTCCTGCCCAAGCCTACTCGATTCTTGCATGTGCACTGGCAACTCCATTCTGAATTCATTCATAGTGTCAATTATTATCTGTCTTCGATTTAAAGACCCAACAAATGTATGTGCTGATTATGACTTTTTTACTGTGTATAAACGACACTTTAAGGGGTTGATTACGACAATTAATATAATTATATTTGCTCTTCATGAAGCACATTAGCATAATCGTTCCAGCTGGGAACAGCATTGTTGACACCATCATCGCTCCATTCAATATGTTGAAGATGGCAAATTCCTACCACCAAAAATTGAACAGCCTTAAGGAGCCCCTGTTTAAAATTGACCTGGTCGGGTTGACCAAAGAACCCGTTTTTTATCAGAGACTATTCAGCGTACAGCCTACAGCAAGCCTTCATGAAGCAACCAAAACTGACCTCATAATTATTTCCCCAATTAGCGGAGATCTAGAGAAAGAAGTAAGTAACAATAGAGCGTTTATTCAATGGATTAAAAAACAACGGATAGAGAATGATACTGAAATTGCCAGTTTATGCAAAGGAGCCTTTCTTTTAGCAGAGACAGGGCTCTTGAATGGTAAATCATGTGCAACACATTGGACTGCTCATGAACTTTTTAAGCGCAAATATCCCTTGGTAAATCTAATCCCTGAAAAGATCATATGCGAAGACAATGGGATATACTCGAGCGGTGGCGCTTACTCCATTCTCAACTTTATACTGTACCTCATAGAACGCCATTTTGGAAGAGAGACTGCTATTTGGTGCTCTAAAATTTCGGAAATCGAGTTTGATAGAATTAGTCAAAGTGAGTTTATTATTTTTAGCGGCCAAAAGGAACATTCTGATCTACCCATAAAACAGTCTCAAGTATACATTGAGAATAATTACCAAAAAAAACTGAGCATTGATGAAATTTCAACCATGGTCAATATGAATAGTAGGAATTTCTTAAGGCGATTTAAAAAGGCAACTTCAAATACGCCATTGGTCTATATACAAAGAGTCAAAATTGAAGCGGCTAAAAGGAAGTTAGAGTCCACGACAGAAACTATCTTGGAGGTGATGTATGGCATAGGGTACAATGATGACAAAGCATTTAGAACTACTTTCAGGAAATATTCAGGACTATCTCCTAAAGAATACAGAGCTAAATACAATCGCGAGATGGCGAATGCCTAATTCATTCTAGTTTAATTATAAATGGGAATTAAAACGATGCACACACAAAGCCTAAACTGCATTAAAACGCAGCTTAGACAAACGCTGACATAAAAGAATTAGCAGAAAAACTAAATATTGACATTAACTCTACGCCAAAAGGATTTAGAAAAACAGAAATCGTACAAAAGCGAATGAATTAAATACTCAAGCGATTCATGTTAAAAAAGTATTTTACAAAATAACCTGGCCTGAAAAAGAATAAGCACTAAAGCCAACCATGCATTTAGCTATCAAATAGCAGCTGGACCTATTTAAACAATCTTACACACCCTTGATACTCAAATACAGCTACCTCTATACCTTTAATTATGACTATCATCATACTGAATTATGTAAGCTGGAATCAAGGCAAATCTTTAAAAAAGAAGAAAAGAACAAGTTGCTGTTTTCGAATAGCAAAGTTGACCCCTCAATCAGTCCTTTTATTAAAAACAGGTTTGAGATAATTTCATCTGCAGAAGACTATTCAGAGTTATTACAGACTATCAAGAAAGAGAACATTCGTACAGATGGGTTTAAAGTTGAATACCTGGTTCTGGACGGTGATGCTATAGAAAAACCTGAAAGGCTTATAAAGTTAAAAGATGTTGGGTATAGTATAGATGGTGGACCCGACTATGATACCCCATGGATAACTTACGCTATCTGCCATTATAAAAATACATGGTATTTCGGAGTTGTGATAAAACATGATGCTGATTGGCTTAAACACAAGAAAAAACCTTGCTCATCTAGCAATTCAATAGGGATGGTTATTGCTAAAACGCTTGTGAGTATGGCATCGAAAGGTGACAAAACCAATCAGCTATTAGACGCTTGTTGCGGTGTGGGTACAGTCATGTTAGAAGCATGCTGTTCGGGGATCGACATAGAAGGATGTGATATCAAACCGAATCCTTGCCACTTCACAAGAGAAAACTTGGCACACTTTAACTATACCGCCAATGTATATAACTCAGATATAAAAGACCTAGATAAAAAGTACGACGCAGCTATTATTGACCTTCCCTACAATTTATACAGCTACTCAAATGACACTATTCTCACAAACATCATAGAGTCTACAGCAAAATTAACCGCTCGCATAGTGATTGTATCTATGTCAGATATTGAACCTATCATCAAAAGAGCTGAACTACAAATTTCTGATTTCTGTACCGTTGAGAAAAGAGGTAGATCGCAATTCACTCGAAACATATGGATTTGTGAAAAAGAAAGTAGTTCGAACTGAAATATGTAATACGAAAAGCTAACACAATGCATACATCCATGCTGCTCCTTCCCTTCCAGGTGAGAGCCCCGGATAAGCTCGGCATTTGACAATTCAGAAAACAGATACTACCTTGTTTTAAGGCGTACGCCTTATGCCTGGGTGTTGGCTACAATTATAAAACGAAATCAAATGAATCTAATACAGCAATTAGAAGACGTTAAAGATTACTTCACGCCCAAAATAGTTGCAGAAGTTAATGACCAGTATGTGAAAGTGGCCAAGATCAAAGGCCAAGAAGTCCCTTGGCATAATCACGAACATGAGGATGAGCTATTTTATATAATAGCAGGTGAACTTCTAATGGAAGTCGAAAATGAAGCGAACAGAACCATGAAAACTGGAGACATACAGGTAGTTCCGAAAGGGATTAACCATAGAGTTTCTTCAATAGACGAATGTTCAATTATGTTAATAGAGACTAAAACAACAAAGCATACAGGAGAAGTTAAGTCTCCAATAACCAAATCAATCCAGCAACAATCTTACTAAATCCGACTTGTAATTATTGCTTCTGACAAAAAGCTGTTGCTTCCCTTTTATAAGCATAATGGCCGAAACAGAAATGACTTTAAGGATTACAGCGGACTTGACTATGAACCAAAAATAGGCCTATAAAGTCTAAGTTACAGGCGTTGGACAACTGACCTCATCATTATGAAAGACATAAGATCCACGATTATTTTTGATCCTGATTTTTACGATACCTCTAAGAATCTATTCGATTTTCTCGTTGCAAACATAGCTTGGGACGACAGCATGCTCGCCAGAAAGACGGCCCGCTTTGGACAGCCCAATGCCGATTCAGAGCAGGTACAGCTTTATCAGCCTTTCCATCCATTTATGCAGGAGCTTTCGGATCGTCTAGCATCCATCGTAGGTTTCAAGCCTAACAATTGTTTTCTGAATTATTACGAAAACGGAAACTCCAAAATGGGCTGGCACGGAGATACAACGCATTTTTTGACCGAGGAGACGGGGACCGCAATCCTGAGCGTTGGCGATACCCGAATTTTTCAGCTTAGAAGAAAAGCTGTGCCGACAGAATCATATAACTATGTCCTTACACCCGGTTCCTTGATCTACATGCCAGCATCGATTCAGGAAGAATGGCAGCATGCAATTCCCAAAGTGGTTTCGGAGCGAGGACGTATAAGCTTGACGTTTAGAAAAATGAAACCCAAATTAGATTGAATGCCTGTGGCACCAGATCTGCCACCTAGCGGCGAAGGTGATCGGGAGTCAGTGATCTTCACTGCTGCTCACCATACATAAAAACCCTAACCAGCGATTGAAGCCGCTATAAATAAGAGATGCAGTTGCAACAGATCATAGCCAAGTCAAGGAGTTTTTCAGCTAAAAACATATAGCTTACTTACAGGTTACCTAGCCATAGGCTAACCGTATTAACAACAACTCAACTAAAGGCATAATGATGAATAGAAAACTAACATTTAGTAAATTAATGATCCTCCTGATCAGCCCAATGCTCCTTTGGTCTTGCGGGGATACAGCAGCCAGTGGCCCAGCAAAGATTCAAGTTAGCTTGGTAGATAGTCCTGCTGATTATGACGAAGTAAATATTGAAATTGTGGATGTGCAGGTAAATGGATCCACTGAAGCTGAAAATGGCTGGGTATCTTTAGGATCAGCGCAACTTGGATCGTTTGACTTATTAAAACTAACCAATGGGGAAGAAGCCTTTCTAGGTGAAGTAGAATTACCCGCAGGTAATCTGTCGCAAATCCGATTGATCTTAGGGTCTGAGAATAATTTGGTGATAGGAACCACGACGTATGATCTGACCACTCCGTCAGCGAGTCAGTCAGGCTTAAAACTGAATGTCAATAGTGAGATCAGTTCCGGTATCACGTACAAACTGATTATCGACTTTGATGCGGCCAAGTCTATCGTGGAATCCGGTAACTCTGGAAAATATATATTGAAGCCCGTGCTCCGTGCAGCTTTTGAAGCAACTACAGGAGCAATCGCAGGTGTGGTTAGCCCACTAGCGGCAGAAGCGGTAGTCTATGCCATCCAAGGATCTGACTCTATGGCTTCTTACCCAGATGAAGCGGGTGGATTTCTAATCAGAGCTTTACCAGCTGGCACCTATGACGTAGTTGCAGTCCCTGCAGACACAGCGGTTTATACGGCCATAGGTATGAATGATATATTTGTAGAGACCGGGTTAGTCACGACCATAGATTCACTCATCTTTGACTAAATAGATAGACGAGGTCTCCTGTCTGGGGTTCTCAAGAATTTTGAATAACATTAACCAAAGCCTGTGGAGTATCTACTCCACAGGCTTTTTTAGTGAGTAAACAATACACGAACACGCTAGTGATGCTAATAACAACCGAACCCTCTCAGAAACAATACTAATTCATAGGTAAAATAGTTGGGATAGAAGATATGTGTGATTGATTCCAAATTATATTGAAACTAAGACTTCAAGGCCTCGTGCCTATCTCCCTACCATCACAAAGTCACCCTAGTAATAGGGGTCCGGATATGGACTCATTAATTGCCGTTGTGCGTTCCCAAAAAGCCTGGGACATTTCCTGACCAGACAAGATCCAATTAGTAGCAATAAGCATAATTTTTGGAGATGCAATACGCTTTACCCCGGACTCTGTAGCATTTTGCTGCATTACATCTTTCAGTGGCTTTTTCCTTTAGCCGCTTACTTAGTTCTCTAAACTGAGCGCTTGTGGGATACAAGAAAAACCCCCATCAATAGAAGTGATTAGTCGTAGAGTACATCTAATATGAGGCCTAACAAAACCCGAGAAATCGTAATGGTTAGTTGTTCAAGATATAGACAGCACGAATAGTCGGAAGAAGAGAGTGCTCATGAAAAAGCAATGGTAACAATAGCATGATGATCGTCTGCTTTTTGACAATGACATCCAAAAAATACCTAGCCAAAGTGCGGCGCCACGCTGACTATGCGTCCCAGACCGAGTCGCGCAGACTATGCGTCCCAGA
>JBLIIJ010000097.1:0-13376 GCA_047635055.1 Cyclobacteriaceae bacterium
CATCCTAGTACTAGGTTAATGAACTAAAATATCGATTAGTGTATTAGACATTAATTTTTAAGCATTTAACAATTCGTCCTCCTACCAAGTATTTACATTATTGAGAAAATATTTCTTACATATTAAAAACATAAATGGACTTTAATCCATTGCAATTACTCCTAAGACACTCCAAGAAAGCCTACTTTTTTATGTTCTATTTTACTTTTATACTTAGCCATACGCACTTACCCCTTTTTATCTTCAAGAAATACATACAATTTAAGAGGTTACTTTAGGCCTATTCAGTCACTTTGTCTCCCTCACATTACCCGCTCCTCACTAATAAAATAATTTTGTACCCAATTATATGGCGTACACATGCTCCACAAAAGTGAGGTTTTTTTACATCTTTAGTTCCTTTCTTATTTTCATAAAGCGCACTTTATCAAATAAATACCTATCTAAGTCTATAATTTGCTTTAATTACGGGAAAAATGAAATACTTTTAACTTATGAATAAGTAAAACCATTTATAATGTATTTCGACAAGGTATTTTTTACAGCCACTCTAGTCATACTCGGATTTTTTTGCTCCGCGCAAAAAATTGAAAAAGCATTTGCAAAAGCAGAAAAAGCATTTTACAAAGAAGACTTTAAAAAAGCATTAGACCCTCTCCAAGAGGTTGTTAATATAAACCCAAAATATAAGGACGCCTCATATAAGCTAGAAATTGCCTCTCTACTTCAAAAGGAGAATCGAGAGCACCCTATTGATAAGATGCTAGCATTTAAATCTACAATAGGTAAGGCTGATAAATTCTATTACTATTGGATGGGGAGAATTTTTTCTAACAAGTATATGTTTCCAGAGGCAGTAGATGCTTGGAAATTGTTCCTTAAAAGAAAAGGTTTTAAGAGCCCAGAAATAATCGCTGAGACAAAACAATTCATAAAAGAAACAGAATTGCTGGTTACTTATTTTGACAACCCCGATAATTACGAGATCCATAGACTAGAATCACCGATCAATTCTCCAAGTGCTGAAATGACCCCTGTCTACAATAAGGAATCCGAGGAATTAATTTATGCGTCTTCTATTGGTAACGAATCTGGAGAACTCCAAATATATCATTCGAAGAGAGATAAGAACAAGGAATGGAGCCAACCTTCTTTAATAAGCAACCTTGGGTCTCTCGATCGTAAAAACGCCAATATCGAAATAGTCAATGAAGATGGAAAGCTTTTTCTTTTCAATAAACGCAATAAAGGAAGCTTGTTTTATAGTCAATCTAATAATGGGAACTGGTCAGTTCCAGTTGAATTTGATAGTGAAATAACGAATACCCAATTACACTCCCATTTCTATATAAATGAACACGAGGACCGTATAATTTTTGCCTCTGATCAAAGAAAGAAATATAATTTGGACTTATTAGAATCATATAAAGATGCCGCGTCTGGTGTTTGGAGTAAACCCGTTCCCTTTGCCCTAAATATAGATACCCAATGGAATGAAGACAGTCCCTTCCTTTCATTAGATGAAAGTAAATTATACTTTAGCTCTGATCGTGAAGGAGGTATTGGAGGCTATGATATTTATATGAGTGAATTAAACCCCAAAACGCTGCAATGGGAAGATCCAGTAAATTTAGGTTGGCCAATTAATTCTCCAGATGATGACTTTCATTTTAAGCTCAACGCAGATGGAGAATCAGGTTACTTTATTTCCAACAGGATTCATTCATTGGGAGATTATGATATCTTTTTCTTTTGGGCAATCAATAAAACTATTGTCAAAGGGAAAGTAATCGACAGCAATACCAAAGAGCCAATCACAAAAGGTGAAATAAGGTTTCATCCTAGTTCGTATCTGGATGAATACTTTCGCTCTCCCATAGGCGAAAATGGAGAATATGAAGTTAATGTAATTACCAATGAAACTTATAAAGTGGAAGTTATTCTAAATACGGATACAATCCACATAGAGTATTTTGAAGTCATCCAAGACTCCAAAGAAGACCTAACCCATATTAAAGATTTTCACCTCTATTCAAAAGATATAACTGTCAATCAAACAGTAGTTCAAACTTCCAAAGAGACCTTTCCGAAAGAATTATCAACTTTAAACTCTACCAATAAACCTCAAAGTAACAATTCTAAAATCACAGACTTAGCAAATTTGAATAATGATAAGGTTTCTATTACAAAGCTCGGTCAGTCTCCCATGACAAAAAAAACAGCCAGTTCAATTGAAAATATGGCTACTGAATTTAGTGTAGGTAATAAAATTATCGCAAAAAATATTTACTTTGAATCTGGCACTAGCGATATTAATACTGATTCCTATCCTACGCTAGAAATAATATTTCAACTTTTAATCGACAATAAATCAATATTGATTGAAATTGGAGGACATACAGATAATGTTGGTTCTGAATCAAATAACTTACGCACATCTCTTCAACGAGCCCAATCAGTAAAAAATTGGTTAGTCACCAAGGGTGCAAATAAAAGTCGCATTTTAGCTAAAGGCTATGGCGAATCAGACCCAATAGCTACCAATGACGATGAACAAGATGGTCGTGAACTGAATAGAAGAATAGAAATTCGTAAGTTGCAACATTAGTATGAGCTATTATTCATTCTAACTGTTTACAATATATTTACCTAAATTAAAGTTAGACTTCAATGACTCATATAAAAATAATAGATTCAAAAATATCAATACTAGTTGTGCTGATACTTATTTTTTCCAATCAGACATTTTCACAGTCATTCAAAAAACAATTGCGAAAGGCTGATGAGTCTTTTTATGATGAAGATTATGAAAATGCCTATCAAGGATACAATAAACTAAGTGAAGAATTCCCAAGTGAGAAATCAGTCTTTAGATATCAAGAGCTTCTGGCCTATCACTTATCGACCGGTAAAGGGACAGATATCAATGAACTAAAATCCTTTCAGAAAAAGAAAGGAGCTACAGATGAGTTTTATAACTATTTTATGGGACGTATCTATATTTTGAGATACGATTTCGACAAAGCCATTCGGCATCTAGAAGCTTTTTTAAAAATGGATGTTTACATAAGCAAACAACTCTTTCAAGAAACTGAAGAACTTCTGAAATGGGCACAAGAAGCTAAAGTGTTCTACGAAAATGTCGACGAATACGAATTGTATCCACTGCCTGAATCAGTCAATACAGAATATTCTGAGGTGGCCCCAACTTTTTTCAAGGGTCATAATGAACTGATATTTTTCAGATCGACTGATAAATTTTCGGATTCTTTCCATGCCTATCACGCTATCAAAACTGAAGATAAGTGGAGTGATATATCTAAAATAAATGTTTTTGGTGAGTTTAACAATTACGAAACTCGGGCAGAAATTTTAGCAAATGACAATAGACTTTTATTTTTCAAACAAGAAAACGGAGGAGATTTGTTTGCCAGTAGGTATGAGGAAAATGCAGGTTGGACCGCCCCCATTGAATATGACGAAAGTTTAAGGACAAGAATCTCGTCTGACTTTTTTATGAACAATGATGAGACATTGATTCTTTATTCTTCATTCGAAGGTGATAATCAATTTAACATCTATAAGATTTTTAAAACGGGAAACACATGGAGCGAGCCCGAACTATTGAATTTTAATACTGAACAATATGATGAGGATTTTCCATATTTATCAGATGATGAAAAAACGCTTTACTTTAGTTCCAATAGACCCGAATCTATAGGGGGCTATGATGTCTTCAAGGTACTTTGGGACGAGTCTCAAGGAAACTGGTCGGAACCTATCAATCTAGGTTTTCCTATCAATACGATAGATAATGAATTCCAATTTCAAATAAGTCATGGCACTAATACTGGCTATTTTTCATCCAACCGATTACACGGTAAAGGGCTTTATGATATATACTACTTTTTTGAAATAGAAAAACAAAAAATTACGGGTAGAGTCACTAATATCCTTGACAACCTGCCTTTATCAGACATTACCATAAAATTCCACCCGATAGAGTATACTGATGAATCAATCGTTGGATCAACGGACAGTAATGGTGAATTTTCAATTAATCTAATTTCAAATGAGACTTTTAAAGTTGAATTCTTTAAGAGTGATGTTTTATTCGCGACCAAAGAAGCTACTATTAAAAAAACGCAAACCAATCAGAATTTCAAAATTGAAATTCCTGATAATATTTTAAGCAATGCTAATCTAGAAACCTTGTACACTGGAAGTAGCGAAAAAGTAATACCAATTGAAATGTTGGGGAATAAATTCAGAACCGGCAAAAAAACTGTCATTCAAAATATTTATTTCGACTTTCAGTCCGATAATTTAACAGCCGAATCTGAACCAGTTCTCGAAACCTTAAGAAGAACATTGTCAAAATACCCTAAAACTAATATTCAGATAGCCGGGTTCACCGACAATGTTGGAAGCCATAGCTACAACATCGGCTTGTCATTGAATAGAGCGAATTCAGTAAAGGCATACCTTGTGCAGAAAGGAATAACTGCATCACGACTCCAAACAAAAGGATTCGGTGAGTTGAATCCACTAGCCTCTAACGATGATGAAAAAGACGGAAGAGAGCTTAATCGAAGAATTGAAATCACATTAATTGAATAGATTAAGTTTCACATATTAGCTTTGCGCTTCATTAATAAATAGCAACATGTACACTTCAAAAATTTCCGGAATTGGCCATTATGTCCCCGATAATGTCGTAACCAATAAAGACCTAGAGGAATTTATGGAAACTAATGATGAATGGATTCAGGAGCGTACCGGAATTAAAGAAAGAAGATGGATAGATCCTAAATCGGATGATATGCCCTCAACAATGGGAACTAAAGCTGCCAAAATAGCCATAAAAAATGCGGGTCTCACAGCGGAGGACATTGATTTTATAGTCTTCGCCACTTTGAGTCCCGACTATTATTTCCCTGGCCCAGGCGTTCAAGTGCAAGAGCAACTTGGAATCAAAGAAATAGGAGCTTTAGATGTTCGGAATCAATGTTCTGGCTTTATTTATTCCCTTTCAGTTGCCGACCAGTTTATTAAGACTGGTATGTACAGTAATATTCTAGTCATAGGATCAGAGTATCACAGTGGAGGCCTTGAAAAGACCACTCGTGGAAGAAATGTTTCGGTCATATTTGGTGATGGTGCCGGAGCAGTAGTTTTATCAAGATCCGAAGATAATACCAAAGGAATATTATCCACACACCTTCACTCTGAAGGCAAGCATGCAAAAGAATTAGCGCTAGTCGGACCCTCCACTAATAGATGGGTTGACAAAATAATAGAAGAAGATAACCCTGAGGATATCAGCTATTACCCATATATGAATGGTAATTTCGTTTTCAAACACGCAGTAACTCGATTTAGTGAAGTAATTCATGAAGCTTTAAATGCAAATGGCTTCAAACCAAATCAAATTGATATGCTCATCCCTCATCAGGCTAATCTTAGAATCAGTCAATATATTCAGAAGCAAATGAATCTAAGCAATGAGCAGGTCTATAACAATATCATGAGGTATGGTAATACTACGGCCGCATCTATTCCAATAGCTTTAAGTGAAGCCCATCTGGAAGGTAAAATAAAAGAAGGTGATCTAGTCTGCCTAGCTGCTTTTGGAAGTGGGTTTACCTGGGCTTCAGCATTAATTCGTTGGTAGTTTGGATCTACTCTCAAAGTCAGAAGTTTTACTACTGCAAGAAAAGGACGTATTTATTAAAAAAAGAGCATTAGCCAAAAAGCTTGAACTTATTTTAAAAAATTTGTCAAAAGATGTAGAAGCATCATTTGAGAAATTCGAAAACTTTCAATCACTTGTAAAATTTGATAAACCGAAAATTTCGAAAGGCGAAAATTATCAAGGACTCCCCTATTTTGTGCTTGACTGTCCAAGGTATTTTAAACCGGAATCCATGTTTAGTTTTCGCACGCTCATTTGGTGGGGAAAAGAGATCAGTTGCTCCCTAGTTATTAGCGGCCTTGCATTGAACACATTGAAAGAATTAGTAATCCATCAATCCCTAAAAAGCGATTTCTTCTTTTGCGTTAATTCGACCCCATGGGAGCATCATTTTAACGATAATAATTATTTGCATAGCTCGGTCATTAGTTCGGTTACAATAAGAAACCAAATTGAAGGGCATGGTTTTATTAAAGTAGCCGATAAAATGGCTCTCGACGAAATAGATACAATAAATACGTTTGCTGTTAATAGTTTAGCTCGATTTTTGAACAATCTTTCAAACCATGGTTAAACAATCCGTATTATTCGTCTTATTATTTACCTATATACTCTTAGACATATCTGCCCAGATAGTAAAACTTGAAGAAGTCATTTTTTCCTCTGACACATTGGAAGATGGTACCTATGCCGTTAAATATGAAAACGGAAGATATGCTGTTGTTGGAGAGATTAGTAACCAGAAAAAGACGGGTCTTTGGAAGTATTATTATACAAATGGAAATTTCAAAGAGTTAGTCAATTATGACGAAGGAAGGCCAAATGGAGCCAAATCAAAATATGATGAAAATGGAGTATTGATCAATACTGCATATTATAAAGATGGAATATTAGACGGAGGGTACAAGGAATATTATGATAATGGGGAGCTTGCGCTGACAGGATTTTATGAATATGGACAAAAGGATAGCCTTTGGACCGAATACCTACCAACCACAAATGGGTTCTCCCAATCAATGTCTTATGTAAAACGTTTCAAAAAAGGAAAACTAAATGGGAAATCGGAGTACTTCTATGCCACCGGTAAAACAAAATCCATTGAGTACTATAGGCATGATATAGAGACAGGGAATTGGAAAATATTCTATCCGAATAAACGCCTTCAAAAAGACTTTAACTTCAAAAATGGTCAATTAAATGGCGTTTACCTTGAATACCACGCCAATGGCCAAAAGAGCGTTGAGGGGGATTACTACTTCGATCTGAAGGCAGGAAAATGGTTGGGCTTTTATCAAAATGGTAAACTCTTTAATATTGGCTCCTACGATAAAGATCAAAAAGAAGGAGTTTGGAAATATTTTTCAGAAAATGGTAGCATCCAAAGCGAAGGAGAGTTTATAAATGATCTAAGGTCAGGTCAATGGGTATATTATTATCCTGATGGAAAACTGAAAGAGATTGGTGGATACAAGCTAGATCTGAAAAATGGGCTTTGGGGTCTTTTTTACCCTAATGAACAACTCAAACACGAGCAACTCTGGGTAGATGGGTTACTCACGACGATTGGAGAATACTATGCTATTACAGGAGAAATACTGAGGGCGTCTAATTTCAACAAAGGAAACGGTCAGTTACTATCTTATTTTGATAATAAATACGTGGCTTCAGACATCAACTATCGGAATGGTATAAAAGATGGCGCAGCTAAAACCTATTTTGATAGCGGTAACATTAAAGAAGAAGGCCAGTACCGTGGAGATATCAAGGATGGCAAATGGGTTACCTATTTTACCAATGGAAGAAAGGCCATTATAGCACAGTATTCAAAAGGCCAAGAGAGCGACACTTGGTATTATTATAACCCTCGAGGGAAAATCATAGAAACTGTCGTCTATTAAAACATTTGAATGGGGTCCATTTCTTCAGTTCAACAGTAAGTTTACACCGAAAGATACCCATAAAAAATAGTATCAAGATTTGAGCGGGGAGTCATAAGAATCATCATAACTTAAGAGCACGGAAATTATCGTTTCTAAGCTATTTCAAAGTTAATATCTGATCGATAATCAAATCCTTATGAGACCAGGGGATAAAGTGTCCAGCTCCATCAATAATTACTTGAGTAACTAAGGAATCAATCATCATTTTCTTTGCGAAATATGCATTTTGAACTGGCACGAGTTGATCATCCGTGCCATGTATGATAATAGTTTTTGCTGAAATACCTTTCCAATATGGGATCATTAATTCGAGTTCAGTCTTTAATGGTAAAATTTCCTCATTGCTCACCCAAAAAGCTGTGGGCATGACAGCACCAATTATTTTGGTCTTAAACCAAGTTCTATACCATTCATATTTTTCCATTTCCGGATCTATGGAAGGAGCCAGCAAGACAAGACCGTCTACTTCTTCGGGATAATCCATCGCCATTCTAGCAACTACTGGTCCTCCCAAAGAATGTCCAATCCAAATCTGCTTTTTATACTTACCTGCAATGGCCTCTTTAATTAAACTTACCTGAGTTTTGATACTTGTCTCAGGCATCCCATAATCTGATGCCCCATATCCCGGGCGATCAACGGAGATAATATCAAATTCACTTAATAGCTTCTCACTTTTAAAGTAATCTATAAAGGCACTCCAAGACCCAGGTGATCCATGTACAAATATTAAAACACTATTTTTTGACTTAGGAGTGTGGATATAATGTATATAACGCTCCCCTATCTTTATTGTATCAGATATTGGACTCAATTTTTCATTCTCAAATGCTTCTTGCAACTCATCCAAATCCATCCGAAAATTCATACAGCTGGTTATACCAATCATGACGAACAAGAAAATATATCCTTTCACGATAGGTGAAACGATCCACCTTTTCAATAGTTCGATAATGTTTATGATCAATTTCAAGTAAGTCGTCTTGTTCATGAGATTATACCGGGAAATAATGCTTTTTAAATGTTTCAGGTCTTTCTTACCTTCACAGCTCAACAAGATATAAACTAATCGTGCATGATTCTTAATCTTATTTCATCACCTAGAAATGTTTCAACTGCATTAATGTATTCTTTTGCCAACAGGAAAGACATGTTTGCGGTAGATGAGCCATTTTATGCCTATTATCTAGAGAAAACGGGTGCTTTACATCCGGGAAGAGAAGAAATTATTAGCTCGCAAAAATCTGATTACTCCGAAGTTGTAAAAGAAATCGAAATTGCTGGTGGTTCTAATGATCATATTTTTATAAAGAATATGGCCCATCATCTTATTGATATGGATCTAGACTTTGTTTCAAATTGGTGCAACATTATTTTGATCAGAAACCCAAAACAACTGATTGCTTCCTTTGCTCAAGTAATAAAAAACCCAAAACAAGCTGATATTGGGATTAAAAGGCAATTTGAAATAGTCCAATTTTTAAAATCTCAAAACCATGAATTCCATATTCTGGATTCAGGCATTTTATTAGAAAATCCAGAAAAAATTCTGTCCATCCTCTGTCGTAAAGTGGGGATTCCAATGAGTAGTAAAATGCTCAGCTGGACGCCTCATCAATGTTCACAAGACGGTATCTGGGCAAAATATTGGTATGCCAATGTTCATCAGTCTTCTGGTTTTAGTAAACAACCTACATCTTCGCGCAGACTTCCCGAGGATTGTGTTACATTATACGAGGAATCAAAAAAATATTACAACGAACTAATAAGCTTAGCTATTAAATAAATGTTACAAAAATTCAACCCTAAGAATGAAAACATCCAGATATGGATTGGTGATCGACTTTACTCAAGAGAAGATGCAAAAATATCAGTTTTTGACAGTACCGTTCAAGGTGGCGATGCAGTTTGGGAAGGATTAAGAGTTTATGAAGACGGTATTTTCTGTTTATCGTCACATTTAACTCGCATGCAAGAATCAGCTAAGGCCTTGGCCTTTGCATCTGTACCCAACATTGAGTTCATTCGGTCTGCGATTAATCAAACGCTCTTGGCTAATGGCATGACCAAAGACGCACACATACGCCTCACCTTGTCTCGTGGAGATAAAGTCACCTCTGGCATGGATCCACGCGTAAACCAATCAGGACCTTGTCTTATTGTTTTAGCTGAATGGAAACCCCCTGTTTATGATAATCAATCAGGGATAAAAGTGATTACTTCTACTCAACGGAGGAATAGTCCGCAATTTCTCGATTCAAAAATCCATCACAATAATTTACTGAATAATATCTTAGCAAAAATACAGGCTAACTATGCAAATGTAGACGCGGCAATCATGCTCGATCATCAAGGTTTTGTGGCAGAACTGAACGATACAAACATGTTCATGACCAAGAATGGTAAGTTATATACGCCTTTTGCGGATGCCTGTTTACCAGGGATAACTCGCGGATTAGTCATGGAACTAGCACATAAAGAAGGCATTGAATGTGAAGAAAGAAATCTTAGTTTGGTTGACTTTTATAATGCAGATCAAGCTTTCGCCACTGGAACAATGGGGGAATTGACACCAATCGTTGAAATTGACGGAAGAAAAGTAGAGAATAATTTCACGAAAAATATCCTAGAAATATTGAATAATTCATTTAAAGCGTCCATTCCATCATTGTGTGAAAAACTTTAATTGGTATTTACCCAATAACCCGGTCTGATGATTGAACTTCTAGGCAAAAGCAAACAATCAAGACAAGTATCACTATAAAATTCACGGTCTTCAAACCCCTCTAAAAAGATACAAGCGTCAGAAAAGGGAAAAACAATATTTTTTAGTTCACTTGGAAATACGGCTATTCTTGTAGTATCCATCAATACTGCTTGGAAGAAACCTTGAACGGGTTCTTCTGGATCAGAAAGTGGTTCTATATTTCCAAGTGCCCTTCCTGGTGGTGTATCAAACAGGGATCCAACATTTTCTGCCAAAGACTCAATACTCTTCATATATTCATAATTCTCTTCAGAAATTGACAATTGATAAAGAGAGAATATATGCTTGGTAGCGAACGATTTATCAAGGGTTCTCGCGAATAATCGATTAACTCGAAAGGTATCAGGGGTATATCCGACCGTGGTGAATATGTTGATCTTCTCCACACCAATCGGCTCTGTGATATAGCACGGAGGTGGTGTTACATTATTGAATTCTGGAAAATCGGTTGGCTTGTACTCATACGTTTCTTCACCGTTCCAAAGTAAAAAAACTGGATCAGTACTCTCTGGCCTTGTTGTGAATCCAACTTCTACACCATTGGTTTCTACGTCAGTTCCCAAGTTAGTGGTCGTTATGGCTTTTACCTGCCGCCAATGCATTTGATCATTGGAACCAATAGAAGGCATTCTGTCTGGTTTAGAACGATAAGACCTTCCATCTGGTAACAACACTTCAATATGATATGATCTGCCTGGAAAACCTTTTACTACATTTCCCTCGCAGGTATACGTACCATCTTGGTTGTCTTGAAACGCTTCTCTTGATCCACCATCATCGAACATTACTACCTTGGCATTTAGAAAAGGCGTGGGCGGTGTACCCAAAAAGGATGTCTGCCTAATTTCTACCATATAAGGACCGTTAGACTGATTGATATATCCTGCAATTATCAATTGATTCACACTCGACCTATCTTCCTTAAAATCGAACCTCGACTCACACTGGTTGAAAACCAAAAGAATCGCTAGGTAGCTTATAAAATATAATATCTGTTTCACTCTGCTGATTAATAGTTTTGGTTAATCAATATTGTATCCAATAGTCTGGACGGCCAAGGCCTCTAGATATCAAACCACAATTATTGCAAATTTCACTCTAATCCAAAAAACTTGGTCTACGTGGATCGTAAAGACAATCATCCATAATAAAAGTTTCAAGGTTGGTCGGATAGATAGCTATTCTAGTAGTATCTGCTATAACTCTGCCAAAATACCCCAAAGGACTATCATAGCCGTCAGTGATTGATTTTATATTTCCTAGAGCCTGCCCAGGAGGTGTATCAAATAATGAACCTGTATTTTCCACTAAGGCCTCAATTGCGGTCAAGTATTGATAATGATCTCGTGTATGCGAAAATCCATAAACCGAGAAAATATGCTTTCGCAAAAAAGAATCGTCAATTTCTCGCCAGAATATCTCATCAATCCGAAACTCATCTACTAAGAAACCTACGGTTGAAAATATATTGATCTCTTCTGTACCATAAGACTGTTGGATATAACAAGGTGGAGGAATACTGCCAAAAGGGTCAGGAAAATCCGTGGGCACAAATTGATAAACCTCCTCGCCTACCCAGGAAAGGAATAATGGTTGATTTGGTATCGATTCAAAAGTGGAAGTAAGTGAAATACCAACCATTGGTATCTTAAAATCTGTGCCTAAATCTGACGTTAAAGTTCTTTGGTATTCCCTCCAATCGAGCCTATTTTCCACAATATTACTCGGCATAGTCACCCAGTCAGATTTATATTTTGCAGAAGGCAATTCAACAGAAAGAAAGTAGTCACCTTCCGGTGTTCCAAACGCTGCTCCTTTTATTGATTGATATTTACCGGATGTAACTTCTTTGAGTTGTAGAGCGGTACTATCACTATTGAAAATTTGAACAATGGCTCGACTAATTGGTGTGGGTGCTCCCGAAGCAGATAATTGAGATAAATTGACAACATATGGATTGTTTCCTTGATGAATATAACCATCAACGATAATTCTTGCGTTATCAACCCTTTCTGTTTTAAAATCAAATTGCTCCTCGAAACTTGTCAAAGTCAATAACAGCGCTATTACCCCAAACTTAGTCGGTTCAATTTTTGTCTCTCTTTTCAATATCTTAACCAATAGTCAGGTTGATCATACGAACTTCGAGGAACTAATAAACATTTAACGCAAAGGGGATCATAATCTCTATTGAAGCCACCTCTATAAAGGCATTCTTCATAGATAAAAGTCTCTATCTGACTCGGATAAATAGCTATTCGTGCAGTATCTGAAAGATATGCAGAAAAGTACCCTTCAGGATCGATATCGGTTCCTTCCATAGCTGTAAAATTCCCAAAAACTTGCCCTGGTGGTGTGTCAAACAATGAACCTGTGTTTTCTACCAATGACTCTACCCCTTTCAAATAAGTATAATATTGCTCGGAAATTGCGTGCTGATAAATCGAGAAAATATGTTTTCTTACAAAAGAGTCATCTATTTCGCGCCAGAAAATCTCCTCTATATTTAATCGATTACCAGTAAAATTCAGGTTGGAGAATAAATTAATCTGTTCGGTACCCAAAAGCTGTGTGACATAGCATGGTGGCGGAATACTCCCGAATGGATCAGGAAAATCTGTTGGTACAAATTGAAAAGTTTCTTCACCAATCCAATTAAAATAGTGTGGTTTATTTGTCTCAGGTAGCGTAACATCAAGGTTGATACTCACAACTGGCAAATCAAAATCCAACCCAAAATCAGAGGAAAATGCTTTCAAATATTCGTTCCATGTCATCCTATGACTTGCCGAAATTTTCGGAATAGTATCGGCCATTGATCGGTATTTCTCACCTGACAATAAAGTAACCTCAACATGATAAGCCAAACCCGGCTGGCCTATTATCTCTTCGCTATCATTGATATAAACACCAGGGTCTGTTTCTCTAAAAAGACTACTATTGTTTTCTTGATCTTTTAACGCTATTGATGCAC
>JBLIIJ010000098.1:0-13236 GCA_047635055.1 Cyclobacteriaceae bacterium
AGAGCCTCCTATCGGGATCGAACCAATGACCTACTGATTACAAGTCAGTTGCTCTACCAGCTGAGCTAAGGAGGCCTGAGTGTGAAAATTTTCACTAACTCTGTTTGCTTTCTCTGTAAGCGATTGCAAAAGTAAAAAAAAAATCGGAACTACAAACGACTTGAGCGATTATTTTACATTTGTCGCAAAACTTTTAATTGACTCTTTAAAAGTTGAAGATCATTCTCGGCTTTTTCGATTTTTCCTTCCATTTCCAACTTCAATTGTGTAGCATTTTTTGAAGCAGCAAAGAAACCCATGTTCGTTCTCCAGTTACTAATTTCTGATTCAAGCGTGCTTATTTCACGTTTAATAGAATTTTCTTTTCTTTGAATCTTTTGCCCTCCATGGGGACTATTTTTCAGTCGGTTAATTTGAATTTTTAATTCTAAATCCCCTTTTTGCTGTGCAGATAGCTCCTCAATGGCTAATAACTTATCTGTAATCTCGTCAAATCGTGTGTGGATCTTGTCAATGGCTTCTTTAGGAACATACCCAACATCCGCATAATCATCTAATAATCCATTTACCTGATCCATTTCAATGACATCACTATTCAGGTAAGCATCGAGCATATTACAGATTTCCCCTTTCTTTTTAAGATTATCCTTATAATCATCACTGCCTGCATCTCCACCACCTCTCTTTTTCTCAAAGAAGTGATCGCATGCCGCCCTAAACTGATTATAAATCTCGTTTCTAAATTTTTCTGGTACTGGACCAACTTCTCTCCATTGGCTTTGCAAAGACTTTAACTCATTTGCCGTTTTGTCCCATTCTTCGCTATTCTTAAGCGCATCTGCTTTGGCTACAAGATCTTTTTTAAGATTGAGATTAATCGTACGCTCTGCTTCTAGCCTTTTGAAAAATTTATTCTTGTTACTAAAAAATTGCTTAAAATTAGACCAAAAATGCTTGTTTGTCGACTTTGCTTGCTCTCTTGGCACTCCACCAACCTTATCCCATTCTTGTTGCAAAGCGAGTAACTCTTTGGTTTTTTTATTCCAATCGTTGATCCTCTCAGAGTCGAAAGAAGCGAATACATCAAGCTGATCGCCCAACGCTTTTTTCTTTTTCATGTTGGCATTAAGCTCGACTTTTAAATGATCATAAAAGTCTTTCCTTTTTGCATATACAGCGTCAGAAGCAGATTTAAACCTTTGCCATAAAGCCTCTTGATCGTCTTTAGGAACAGGACCAATATGCTTATATTCCTCGTGAAGGTCATTGAGCATTTTTATGGCTTCATTTAACTCTGACACGGTATCTAACGCTTCAGCTTTTTCACAAAGCTCTACTTTTGCTTCATTATTTTTCTTCCTATCTAGTTCTTTCAGTTCGAAATAGATACTTCTATTATCATAAAACCGATCCAACAGGGCATTAAAATTCGCCCATAAAGTACTGTTGTGTTGGCCCGGTACAGGACCAATTTTCTTCCAATGAGACTGAATTTCTTTAACACCATTAATTGAATTGGTGGTCTCCTCTCCATCTACAATATTCCTTAGTTGATCTAAAAGATCATTTTTAGATTTGAGATTCGAATCTTTTTCCTTCTCTAAGGTTGCATAAAATTTCTTTCTTCTATCACGAAGGTTTTCACTCAAGTAAAAGAACTGGCGATCGATTTCATCCCCATGGTATTTGAAGTCTCCTTCCTCGCTTTCTTCTAGCTCATTATAAGCCGCCAGTGCATCCGATTTTTCTTGTTTGTATATTTTATCATAAGCAGGCTTTATCTCTTTAATGGCTCTGTCTATCTGACGAATTTCGTTTTCCTCTGATATTTCTTTTAGCGCTTGATGTAGCTCCTGCTTAGTTGCTTTTTCTAAATCAAGTTTATCGATTATAGCTTTCTTCGCTTCATCGTTTTTTGATTCTTCTGTGTTGCTCTCTTTCTCTGTTGGTTCAGATGATTCCACAACTGGGCTAACTTCCGTCTCTAATGACTCTTCAACCTTTTCAACTGCCTCAGGACTAACCTCAACAACAGGCGCTTCTTCAGTCACTGAAGTATGAACTTCTTCAACTTCTTCGGCTTCACTTAATTCAACATTTTGCTGAACTGCTTCCTGATTGGACAAAGCCGCATCAGTAACCTTTTTCTCATTCTCCTCCATGATGGATATTTTCTCTTTTTCTAGATTTCAAAATTAACAAACCCATCTTAGTTCAACCTTGGATCTGTCGGATAATTGGCAATCATTTTAAACTTACCGCCCATTCTGGCCAAAACTTCTTTCCAAAGGTCTTTTGGCTCCAAATTAAAAATAAGGTCGGCAGTTACGTTTTTACAAACAATCCATGATTTTGCATTAAGCTCTTCATCAAGTTGTCCAGACGACCAGCCTGAATAACCGACAAAAAATTTCACACTATTTACATCAATTGTCCGTGTGTTTATGGCTGATAACAAGCCATCAAAGTCACCACCCCAATAAATTCCTTCATTAATTTTCTGGTCATTTTTGAAGGCGTCTGGTTTTTGATGCAAAAAATGTAAGGTATCTTTTTGTACGGGACCTCCAACGAACACTTTTAAATCATCGGTATCAACTTCTTCAACGATTTCATCTAGACTGGTCTGTGCAAGATGATTTAATATAAAGCCGAAAGATCCTTCCTCATTATGCTCGCACAAAAGTATCACCGACCTTTCAAAATTCGGATCTGGCAGATATGGCTCTGATATTAAAATATCTCCACATTCTGGCTTTACGTACTCGTCTGCTGAGAAAAAGTCAATCATTTAATGTAATGCTGGTTTAAGGGGTAAGTTATTAAGTATTACAGCCTCTTTCAAAGTCATTTCTTTTAATCTGTCGTAAACAGGTTGTTCGTCGAAGTAAATCAATGCCATCTTCACGAATGTTTCACCATGTTTGGCTTCTGAAGCCCATAGTTGTTTGTAGAACTTTTTTAAATCCCCTTCTTCCAAAGCCTCATAAATAAGTCTAAACCTTTCTGCTCCTCTCGTTTCGACAAGTGAAGCCAATAAGAGTCTATCCATAAATCGCTCTTCTCTTCCTGATCTACAGATATCTATTAATTGCTTGACGTACATATCCGGCTTTAGCTCATGCGTTAATCGAATCCCTCGTTTTTCCATTATTTGATATACCGCTTGAAAATGCTCTAATTCTTCCACTGCGGTAGCAATTAATTCTGGAATAATCTCTACCCTATCAGGAAACTTGGCCACAAAGCTCATGGCCATTGAAGAAGCCTTACGCTCACAATCAGCATGGTCTTTTAAAAACAAATCGAAATCATTCATTACTGCCTCTACCCACTTAGGGCTAGACTTCACTTCTAAATCAACTCTAAATTGCATATTTATAATAGGAACAAATCAAACATTTTATCACCTTAGCAATTTATATGAATAAAGATTAGAACGTGGAATTAGCATCGATTAGAAAAGAATACGCACAATCAAGTTTGGATACGGATAACGCAGATAAGTCCCCATTTAAACAGTTTGATAAATGGATGAATGAAGCAGTGAAAGCTGAGCTTACCGAGGCAACAGCTATGGTTTTGAGCACGTCTGACTCAATTGGTCAAATAAATCAAAGAACAGTCTTATTAAAAGAATTTGGACTTAATGGTCTTGTTTTTTATACAAATTACACTAGCAGAAAAGCAAAACAAATGGCGGAAAATAAATTTGTGAGTGTTCTTTTCCCATGGTATGTTTTGGAGCGCCAAGTCGCAATCACAGGTGTTGCCACAAAAATCTCCAAGGAACAATCATTAAAATACTTTTTATCTCGTCCTTTTGGAAGTCAACTCGGAGCATGGGTTTCCAATCAAAGTCAAATCATTTCATCAAGAAGTATCATTGAAACCAAACTTGCCGAGATGAAACTGAAATTTATGGAAGGCAAAGTACCTCTTCCTGATGATTGGGGTGGTTACATCATTAAACCAACGTCTTTTGAGTTTTGGCAAGGAAGACAAAACAGACTACATGATCGATTAATCTACACGCAAACCGAAAAAGATGACTGGACCATTGATCGATTAGCTCCTTGATAAATAAATACTTAGAACGCTATGGATTTCCGGAAGCTCAATTCAAAGATTATAGGCTTCCGCATAGTGTTGACATTATCGTAGTTATTCCATGTTATAAAGAGGAAACCCTTGATATAACGTTGGAATGTCTTGATAACTGCAACAGCACTGGTTTAAATATTTTAGTTTTAATTATCGTCAACGAGTCTGAAAAATCAGAGGTATCCGATATGAAAACCAATCTGGAAACCCTTAATTATCTTGAAAAAGCTAGCTTTCGCTCTTTCAAACTGAAATATTGCCATACAAAGCTTCCCAAGAAAAAAGCTGGGGTTGGACTGGCTAGAAAAATTGGCATGGACGAAGCTGTTAGATTTTTTGACAAAAATGATACCTCCGGAATAATTGCCTGTTTTGATGCCGACTCAACTTGTGAGCTAAATTACTTTCAAGCAATAAGTGCTTTTTTTCGCGATACGGTAAACCATCTTGGTCTTGTTTATTACGAGCATTCGTTAAATGGAGTACATGAAAATCATATCATTGCCTATGAACTTTTTTTAAGATATTACACGGATGGCCTTAGGTACACCTGTTTTCCATATGCATTTCAAACCTTAGGCTCTTGTATTGTGGTCAAAAGTGATGCGTATCAGAAATATGGAGGTATGTCTCCACGGCAAGCTGGAGAAGATTTTTATTTTATTAATAAGATTGCCATGCATGGCAATACAGGGGAAGTAAATGATACCATCATTTATCCTTCGAATAGAGTTTCAGACCGTGTACCCTTCGGTACTGGTCATGCGATAGGTAATATGGAGAAAGGAGTCCGAAGAAACGAGGTATACAACCCTAAAATATTTATTATCATCAAAGATTTGATAAGCGCTATTCTCTCATTCAGGAAATCAGATTACCATGAGCTCATTGCTCCTTTTCTGACGACTATCGAGTTTGAAATGCATATTACTCGAATTAAAAAAGAGTCAAAGGATACCGAGCAGTTTGAGAATAGACTCTTCCAATGGCTTGATGCATTTAAAATACTAAAACTCACTCATTTTCTTGATGCATTGTTTGATCGAGTTCCAATAGATCAGGGTATTGACTGGCTAAACATAAACTATTACCAATCGAAACATTCCCATCAAAATTTTAAAGAAAGGCTATTGGCCGTAAGACAATATAATCGTGAAAATAAATTAAACTAGATTATACAGCTCTGTAACGCCTAGGGCTTGTTTTGTCTGGAATCCTTCCGCGTATTTTACGCCAATTCTATGACCGTACTCTTGTGCTCTAGATTCGATCATATCCAAAAATTCTGGACGTGAAATAAATGTCTCGGGCTCTTGACTATTTGAGTTGAAAAACTGCGTTTTGTAAGCTCTTATAGCTTCAATTTTGCGTTCATGATGTTGCGTGACATCTACATAAAAGTCTGGGGTCAATGACGTGCTCTGGATCGAAAAATAAATCTTTTTAGGACGCCATGCTTCTTGTATGTTTCCTTCTATATCTGTCGTTTGTATTTTTACTAGCCCAGATTTAAAAACAGCTTCTTCGACTAACTCAGCTCCTCTTCCATGATCTGGATGACGATCAAAAAGCGCATTGGTAATAATAATGTCTGGTTTGTATTTTCTAATGACAGCAACCAGCTTTAACTGATGTTCTTTATCATTAATAAAAAAAGAATCTTCAAATCCCATGTTTTCTCTTACAGACAAACCCATAATATCTGCGGCTGCCGAAGCTTCCTGCATTCTTTCGTCCGCAGAACCTCTAGTTCCCATTTCGCCTCGTGTCAAATCAATGACTCCTGTTTTAAATCCTCTTTCGGAGTGAGATATTAGGGTTCCTGCACATGCTAGCTCAACATCGTCTGGATGTGCTGCGATAGCTAGAATATTTATTTTCATTATTGTTTATTCAAATAGCTCCTTCACAAAATAAAAAATCCCAACTAAGGTTGGGATTTAAACATTCATTGAATCAAATAATTATACTACTATTTCTGCTTCTGCAGCTTCTAGTATTTCAACTTCTTTTTCGGCTACAAATTTTTCGGCATCTAGGGCTCCCATACATCCACTTCCCGCTGCAGTAACGGCTTGTCGATAGATTTTATCCTGCGCATCCCCTGTTGCGAAAACTCCAGGAATATTTGTCCTTGATGTACCGGGAATGGTTTTAATGTATCCGCTTTCATCCAGTTCAAGATAGTCTCTGAAAATATCTGTATTTGGTTTATGTCCAATAGCTACGAAAAATCCTTGAACAGCTATTTCTCGTTTATCGCCAGTCACTGTATTCTTTATTCTAATGCCAGTAACCTCATCCTCACCCAAAATCTCATCCGTTTCTGAGTTCCATATCACTTCGATGTTTGCAGCGTTTTTGACTCGTTGTTGCATAATCTTAGAAGCCCGCATTTCGTCTCTTCTAACCAGCATATATACCTTATTAACAAGTTTTGAAAGATAAGTTGCTTCCTCTGCAGCAGTATCGCCTGCTCCGACAACAGCGACATCTTGTCCTCTAAAGAAAAAGCCATCACACACGGCACATGCCGATACCCCTCTACCATTTAGTCTTTGTTCGCTTTCCAAACCAAGCCATTTTGCGGATGCTCCTGTAGAGATAATAATTGCCTCAGCTTCTACTTCCTTCTTCTTATCAATCGTAACGACATGAGGCCATCCAGAAAAATCGACATTAGTAATCATACCAGATCTGATATCTGTTCCAAAACGCTCTGCTTGTTTTTGAAAATCAACCATCATTTCAGGACCCATGACACCTTCAGGATAACCCGGATAGTTTTCAACATCTGTGGTGATAGTCAACTGACCACCAGGTTGTCCGCCTTGATATAAAACTGGCTTCATACCTGCTCTTGCAGCATAGATAGCGGCTGTAAAACCGGCAGGTCCAGATCCTACTATCAATACTTTAACTCTTTCTCTATCCATAGTGATTCTTGTTTCTCTTATATAACGAATGAGACAAAATTAAGTAACATTTTTCAATGATTAAAACCGCATAATGTCAGATGCGTTACCCTAAATAAGGTTTTAAAGATTTGCTCCGTGCGGTATGCCTTAATCGACGAATCGCTTTTTCTTTTATTTGTCTTACTCGCTCCCTTGTAAGGTCAAATTTCCCACCAATCTCTTCCAAAGTAGCGTTTGAATAACCATTTAAGCCATAATACATGGACACTACATCTGATTCCCTTGGTGTTAATGTATTTAAGGCTCGTTGTATCTCTCTCCTCAATGAGTCGTTTAAAAGCTCGTCATCTGGAGTAACTTCATTTTCATCAATAAGAACGTCCAACAAACTACTCTCCTCTCCACTTACGAATGGAGCATCCATTGATACCTGCCTTGCTGAAATTTTCATAGAGTCGCGCACATCTTCTTCAGAAATATCTAGCAACTCCGCAATTTCTGCTGCTGAAGGTTCTCTTTCAAAGCTTTGTTCGAGCTTAGCGAATGCTTTCGATATTTTGTTTAGGGAGCCAACTCTGTTCAACGGTAACCGCACTATTCTTGACTGTTCCGCTAATGATTGCATTATAGATTGTCTAATCCACCAAACTGCGTATGAAATAAACTTAAATCCTCTTGTTTCATCAAAGCGTTGGGCTGCTTTGATTAAACCTAAATTGCCTTCATTGATTAAATCTCCTAGCGACAATCCTTGGTTTTGGTATTGTTTAGCAACGGATACAACAAATCTTAAATTTGCTTTAGTCAATTTTTCTAAAGCTATGGCATCACCTGCCCTTATTTTCTGAGCCAGAATTACTTCCTCTTCAGCAGTAATTAATTCAACTTTACTAATGTCATGCAAATACTTATCGAGAGATGCGCTCTCTCGATTAGTTATCTGCTTACTTATTTTTAATTGTCTCATTGCGGTGATTTATACACCACTAAAATTACTTATCTTCTTTTTCGTTTTCTGGTTTAGGCAATAAAACTTTTCGAGATAATCTGTATTTACCAGTTTTTTTATCGATTTCTATCAATTTCACCTTCACTTCTTCTCCTACCTCTAGAACACCGTCCATTTTTTCAACACGCTCCCATTTAATCTCTGAGATGTGCAATAAGCCGTCTTTTCCCGGAAGAATCTCCACAAAAGCTCCAAAAGGCATAATCGCCTTTACTTTTCCTTCATAAATTTCCCCTACTTCAGGAACTGCGACAATCCCCTTGATTCTTGACATTGCTTTGTCCAAAGATTCTTTGTCATTAGCAAATACGGTTACCTCGCCACCTTTTTCTGTCTCTTCTATGGATACGGAAGCGCCAGATTCTCTTTGTATTTCTTGAATTATTTTTCCACCAGGTCCTATAATCGCACCGATCATTTCCCTTTCGATAACCAAATGAACCATTCGAGGAGCGTTTTCTTTCATTTCCTCTCTTGGTGCTGACATGGTTTTATTCATTTCTCCAAGAATATGCATTCTTCCAGCCTTAGCCTGAGATAATGCCTCAGCGAGAACATCATAAGAAAGGCCATCGATTTTTATATCCATTTGGCAAGCTGTAATACCGTTTTTGGTACCCGTTACTTTGAAGTCCATATCACCAAGATGATCTTCGTCTCCTAAAATATCAGATAAAATCGCATATCGTCCTCCTCCTTTTTCAGAGATCATTCCCATAGCAATACCTGACACTGGCGATGTGATATTTACTCCAGCATCCATCAATGCCAGTGATCCTGCACAAACTGTGGCCATTGAAGAAGATCCATTGGATTCCAAAATATCAGAAACAACACGAATCGTATATGGATTATTTTCTATTGGAAGAACCTTCTTTAATGCACGCATTGCGAGGTTTCCATGCCCCACTTCTCTTCGTCCAGGACCCCTGTTAGGTCTTGCTTCACCTGTAGAGAAAGCTGGAAAATTATAATGAAGGATAAATTTATTGTAACCAGAAAACATAGCTCCATCGATCATTTGCTCATCGAGTTTGGAACCCAATGTTGCGGTTGTCAACGATTGGGTTTCCCCTCTCGTAAATACGGCGGAACCATGTGCTGAAGGCAAATAGTCAACTTCTGACCAAATTGGTCTTACTTGATCTAGCGCTCTTCCATCTAATCTTATTTTATGGTCTAATACACTGTTTCTAACAGCGTCTTTTTGAACATCGTGAAGATATTTCTTCAATAAGAAACTATTTAATTCTGCTCTCTCCTCGTCCGAGTAAGTTGCAAGGAACTCAGCGCCAACAGCTCCAAATTTCTCAGATCTTAATTTCTTATCAGCAATTCCTTCACTAGCAACAGCATAATATTTGTCGTAAGTGAAATCATTAATTTTAGCCTTGAGCTCTTCATCTTTTGGCTCATGGTTAAACTTACGTTTTTCGCTTGCACCTACTTCATCGGCTAGGGCTGCTTGAGCAGCACAGTGAAGTTTGATTTCTTCATGCGCTTTTTTGATAGCTTCAAGCATATCTTCCTCACTCACTTCTTTTGATTCACCCTCCACCATCATGATGTTATCATCAGATCCAGCCACGATTAGGTCTAGATCGGCGTTGGCCACTTGTGACACTGTTGGGCTTGTAATGAATTCATTCCCTACTTTAATAACTCTTACTTCAGATATAGGTCCATTAAATGGGATATCTGAAACAGATAAGGCAGCAGAAGCAGCCAAAGCAGCTAGTCCATCAGGCATCACCTCTGGGTCAGAGGACATCAATGAAATGGCGACTTGTGTGTCTGCATGGTAGTCTTCTGGAAATAGGGGTCGAAGTGCTCTGTCTACCAATCGTGAAATAAGAATTTCATAATCAGACAGTCTTCCTTCTCTTTTCAAAAAGCCACCAGGAATTTTACCATTTGAGGCAAATTTTTCTTGATAGTCAACAGATAAAGGAAGAAAGTCAACACCTTCTCCAGCTTCTTTTTTAGATACTACGGTAGCAAGTAACATTGCTTTTCCCATACGTACCACAACTGAACCATCTGCTTGTTTGGCCAGGCGGCCAGTTTCGATGGTGATCTCACGGCCATCCGCAAGATTAATTGTTTTGATAATACCTTGAGGCTTCATATAAGTTAATTAAAATGAAAAAGGAGCCTCTTTTTCTCAGGCGCCTTAGATAAAAAAAAAGGGAATCCTTAATGAATTCCCATGCTAATTTATAGTGATCGTTTACTTACGAATGCCTAACTCAGCAATGATACTTCGGTATCTTTGGATATCATCTTTTTGTAAGTAGTCTAGAAGTCTACGACGCTTACCTACAAGTCTCAATAAACCCAATCTCGATGAGTGGTCTTTCTTGTTGATCTTAAGGTGTTCTGTCAAATGATTGATTCGGAATGTGAACAATGCGATTTGACCTTCTGTAGATCCTGTATCTTCTTTACCTGATCCGTGCTGGGTGAAGAATTCTTCTTTTACTTCCTTCGTTAAATACATTCTTGGTCTCTAAAATTGATTCTCTTTATTCAAAACGCAAATTTACGGCACTTATTTGTTAAAAGCAATTCCTTTATTTCTATAAGTCCTTAATCGCGTCTTCATTTTATCAATCCATATCATGTATATGTCTGAATCGAAGAGTCTTGCATCAATTCTAGCTTGTCTTAAAAAAAACAAACCGATAGGTAAAAGAATTAAATTAGCTACCCAAACAGACGATGTAGCGTCCATTAATCCTTGCTTTGCCCATTTCTCACAGGTAATATTTAGCACATAATACGTTAGAAAAAAGAAAATAGAAATTATCACAGGCATTCCCAATCCCCCCTTTTTAATAATCGCACCGAGTGGGGCTCCAATGAGAAACATTACGATACAGGCAAATGCTTGGCTAAGCTTTTTTCCTCGCTCTATCGTCCACTTGTAGATATTGCTCTGTATATCCTTGATTCTGGCAGAAGTTGAGCCTAAATTAACCTTCAAATTCTGAGCTTGATTTTTAGCAGTAAGTAGAACATCTGACTTTTTAGCTAATAATAATTTGTCTAAATCACCCCAACCAAGTGTATCCAACTTCATTGGCTTCTTAAATGACCTACTCACATGTTCTTTGACAACTTGCTTTTTCTCTAATCGTGAAATATTAGTTCTCTCTGGTTTTATTATCGCTTCTGACTCACTTTTAGCATACTTGGGGGTTGCTCTTTCTTTAGTGATGATATTTTTTCTTATCAGACTCACTGAGGTAGTATCGGCTATTTGACTTTCAAATAATTTCCTACGATTGCGCAAAGTGTCTATTGCACTTATTTCTTTGTTGCTGTCTAAATCACTATCAATTAAAGGTTTCTTAACGGAGATTAATTTTGATTCTTTAAAAGCTGCTTTTTTACTCTTTATTAATCTAAGCTTAGGCTTACGCAGTGAATCTTGTTCAAAAAGAAATGAAAGAAAGCCCGCCTCCATTTTCTTTAAATTTCTGAGTGAGTCCTGTATGTCCTTTTTCTTTTTAAAATACGGATTTATTTTTTTGACTGTAAGCCTATCATTCATATGATATCGAAAGTAGGTTTTTGCTAACCTGACAAATCCAACTTGTGCATCAAAAGCTGATCCATTAAGAGAATCAATATCTTGAGACAACTCAGCATAATTTTTCATCTGCCGGTTATTTCGGAAAAGGGCTGTTTGTGTTCTATCTAAGTCAAAGGAGGAAAGATTAAACATCATATTCATTCTCTCGAAGTTTGATCTAAACAATTGATCTACTGGTTCTCTAGCTTTCTCGGTTTCACTATAATAATTACCATTGAACAATTCAAGCTTTAAATAGCGGTCATTGTACATCGTGAACATCCTCGAAGAATCGGCAATAATTATGGTCTTGTTTCCATTGCCCTGAGTATGGTCATAAATTAGGATATCCAAAAGCGTTTTTCCATCTGACATCTTATCCCTGACTTTAATGCTATAATTAGGAATCCCATTATAAAACACCCCTGGCTTTATATCTAAAGTTGGTTTTTTATGTTTGATGTCATAAAGCAAACTGTAAGCTTTTAGATTGGCTTTGGGAACTATATGATTGTTGAAATTAAAGGCCGCAATAGACAAGAGAATAACAAAGAAGAAAATTGGTCGTAAAGCTCTAACAAGCGAAATACCAGCACTCTTTATTGCTGTCAGTTCGAAATTTTCCCCGAGGTTACCAAAAGTCATTAAGGAAGAGACCAGAACGCCCAGTGGTAAGGCCACTTGAAGCATGTTCAAACTAAAATAAAAGAGTAATTCCGCAAAAACATCTCCACCCAAGTCTTTCCCAACGAAATCGTCGAAATACTTCATCATATACTGGACCAACAATATGAATGTTGCTACCACAGTAGTGAGTGTAAAAGGACCTATAAAGGCTCGTAATATAAGCGTATCTAGTTTTCGCATAAAAATAGAACGCAAAGATGTCTAAGAAATGATAATGATACGAGTAGAAATTAATTATCCTCCAACAATTTCCTTTAATTCGTGAATCAAGCTTTCATATAATGCATAAGTTTCCTCTGGATTAAGGTCGGAATAATCGGTAATCCGAATAAACGTTTCCTGAGTTAACTCATTCATTTCCAGCTTAATCTCAATAAAGTTTGGATCTTCTTTCTCATCAGTAAACTCAAAATAAACATGATGATTTAGTCTAGAAGAAGTCATCTTAGCCATATTATCTTCCCCATCCCAATGGAAGGTATAGACTTTGTCTTCATTGATGTTCACATCGTCGGCAAACCACTGCGCTAATCCCGAAGCTGTGCTAATATAAGGATAGAGCATTTTTTTAGATGCGTTGATCGGGTATTCTCCTACAAATTTCTCTTTGGCCATGTCTACAACAATTTTTTCATAAGGTATAAAAAAAAATGAAATCCTGTATAGGTGTTTTAAAAAGAAAGTTTTTAAGTTTGCGTCCCTTTTGAAAGAAGCCACACCAGCAGAACTTCAAAACCCTAAGTAACCCTAAATAGTTAAGGATTACTAAAGATAAAAAAGGAATAACTGTAATATTAATACGGCGAGGTAGCTCAGATGGTTAGAGCGTCGGATTCATAACCCGGAGGTCGGGGGTTCGATCCCCCCCCTCGCTACTACAACCCTCTGAAATTCAGAGGGTTTTATTTTTTTTAGGCGCTAATGAATGCTAAGATTGTTTA
>JBLIIJ010000099.1:0-13163 GCA_047635055.1 Cyclobacteriaceae bacterium
TAACCTTAATGATTTGTTTGAATACCAATAAACGGCAAAAACAAGAGGAAGAAATATGCAGAAAGCTAAGGAATTAAATAGCATTTATGGAAGTTGCGCCATTAAATAAGTGCCTTTGATTTCTTTAAAAATTGAAAACATTGAGTTGTCTTTTTTCACTTGGTTGATTCAATGATGTTATGGCAAATGGCCATTTTGTGGTTCTAAAATATAAAAAATATGTCAAAAAAAAGCATGACATATAATTTATTTGCTGTCTCTAAGCACGCTGAATACTTTCATCTATTATTAAAAAACCAAATGGATTGACGGTAAACCATTAATCTTCTATATGTAGGTAATTACCCCTTTTTCCTTTTGGATATTGTTGGTCTGATGTACTCTTAATTCGATAATCATAGTGACTGATTTGGAGTGACACGCTCCGACCCTTCTTTTCTTCAAAACACAATAAATGACCTTTGCACAGTACTTTCTCGAAAAAAATTGAAATTGATTTTTTGAAATAATAATATTGTCCATTACCTACCATAATCAGCATTCTTGACATCTCTTGTGTTTACCCAAAAGACCTTATTGACAAAATCAAGAAAGGAACAGTCATCACCCTTTGACTGAACAAATGAACAACCTTCGCTATTCCTTTCAGATCACAGAAAAAAATATTTATAGACTTCTTCAAAATCCTGATGTTGTGCTTCAAATCCTCGTGATTTTTCATTTCAAATAAATGCTCGTATCATTGAAACTAGTCACTATACAAAACATCAAAAGGCTTGGCTTTTGCGGCCTTATCTCCTTGCAGAATGACAATAGCCATCGCTATCACAATAATGGTCAACCCAGTGATGATACATATTTCTCGTATGGTTGATATTCTGAAAGCATATCGGGCGTCAACGTAATTGCGTTAAAGCCACCCGTCGATAAAATAAAAAACCCAAATCCAAAATACTCATGTGAGCAGGCTGAATCTGGGTATAACTGATATTTATAAGATTGTGAATAGAAGCCCTTGTCTAGTACGCTATTTTAGTAAATCAAGGTTTGTATGGCATGTGCGCTAATTTTCACTTTCGTTTCTTGGTCATTAATATAAAGCGAATACGCAATAGGATTATCCGTTCCGTTCATCACTATAGTAGCCATTTTTCCATCTTCATTTAACCATGTAGTACTTAAGAGATCCGTATGACTTGTGGTCGTACTTATTCGCTTAGCGCCCGGTTGGATGAACTTTGAGAAATGACCAAGATAAAAATAGGTCGGTGTATACACCAATTCCCCTTTGCTCAAGTCAGCATGGATCGGTGCAAAACAAAAATTCCCTACGTGGTTTGGTCCTCCCTTTTCATCAAGCAGAATATTCCAATCGGTCCATCCGACTGTTCCACTGTTGAAGTCATTGATGATGTTTTTACCATAACGCTCGGCGTTAGGCCAAAATTGGTACTTCTCCGTATCAAATGCTTCATTGCAACCTTCGGTGAAAAGTAAATTTTTGTCAGGGTAGGACTCTTTGATATTTTTCAAATTATCGAAATTCTCCTCTCCACCTGCCCATGTTTCGTACCAATGAAATCCTATGCCCCAAGCATATTTGGACGCTTCAGGATCTTCAAAAATGACATTTGCTCGATCGCTTATTAAGTCTCTGTTATGGTCCCAAACGACAATTTTCTTATCGCCATACCCGGCAGCTTCCATTGTAGGTCCAAGATGATTTTTGAGGAAATCTCTTTCTTCTTCGGCAGTATAGATACATGATTCCCATCGCTGGACAGCCATTGGCTCATTCTGAATGGTGATGCCCCAAATAGGCAGATCTTCGGCCTCATAAGCTTCAATGAACTTAGTGTAATAAGTCGCCCAAGCATCGGCAAATTCCGGAAGTAGTTTTCCACCTTGCAGCATATTATTGTTTGTCTTCATGAAAGCAGGGGGACTCCAAGGACTTGCGTATAGTAGCAGGTTTTTACCTGCAGTCTTGTTCGCCAACTTTATCATGGGAATACGGTACGCTAGGTCATGCGCGATAGAAAAGGTTTTAAGCTCTTTATCTCCCTCATCAATGTAGGTATAAGAACCTGGTCCAAAATCTGCACTATGAATTGTGGTTCTTATCAAACTGTAATCCAATCCAGATTTAGAATAATAGGCATTCAACAATTCTTCTTGATTTTCGGCCGAAAGTTTGGCGAATACTTCTGCCGAAGCATCAGTAATGGCACCACCTATTCCGAGAAAAGTTTGAAAGCTTTTTCCTGAGTTAACGAAAATGGATCTTTCCCACTCTAAGGCCTGACCTCTAGCTTCAAAGCTAAACTCCCCAATCTTTGTTAGGCGTGTTTCAGTGTCCCGAGCGGTCTGGTAAACCACCAAACTATTCCGATTTTTTAAGGTTTCCATTTGTGGAGGTTCAGTCTTCTTTTCAGCATCAGTACACGAAAATAGTGTAATGGCTAGAACGAAAATAATCAATGGTTCTTTCATTTGTCTCTTTTATGTCGAAGTGTTAAAGTTCAAATTTGGTCTCATTTTCTGTATTCATGCTTGACCCAGTCAACTTCCATGACCCAGTCGACTGCCATCAGTGAGTCCGTTATTTTGGCATAATTAAGAATCGCAAACATTGGTTCTGGGTATTTAGCTCCTTCTCCAGCGTTTCTGTAGACCTCCTTATTATCCAAGCGATAAACAAGATCATTATTTTCCCATTCTACAGAATATTCATGAAAATCAATAAGATTGGCATCTACTCCTGCACGAAGGCTCCACCAATCTCCTTTATCACATTCACCCAAACTTTTAATGGCTCCTGTTGTGTAGTGATTATTTTGAGCATCTCCATGATGCTCAAATATATCTATTTCTCCAGAACCGGTGATAGGCCAACAGATGTTTTCATCTGATTCCTGAACAGGTGATTCATTGTTTTGAGCACCAAGAATCCACCAAGCCGGAAACATACTCGCCTCACCTTGCGTCGATAACCGCAATCGTGCCGTCCATTTCCCTTTTATAAACTCCTGACGATTTTTCGAGGCAATTCTACTTGCTACATATTGAGTTTCTGGATGCTGCTCACCATTCTTATCGAGATTGTCACATGGGAGTTTCTTTCCAACATTAACTACCCTTAATTTCAATGTGCCATTGCTTACTTCGCGTGTCCCAAGCTCGCCATTGGGCACATAGCAATGTGTTTCATTGTTGACCCAAATGCGTTGATCCTGCCAGTTATCCTTATTAAATGATGTGAAATCATCAAAGAAATCCTGCCCCCAGATTGCATTTTCTGAGCACACATTATGGTCAATTGAAGTAAAACTGATTAACGGAAGAAGTAGGATAGCTCCTAAAAATATCCCTTTGAATTGTTTTATGTATAATTTCATAAATCTCATGATGTTGGTTACTTGGTGATCAATAGATTATGACCGTTCGTTTTACCAGTTTTCAAATTCAATAAATTGAGAATGTAAAAACCTTCCTTAAGATGAGAGAGCACCAGCGAACGACTTTCTGGTATAATGCCTGCCATTACCTCTCTGCCATTTAAAGACAGTATTACATATTGATCCGCATGTTGATCTCCAATAAATAATCGGTCGGAAACAGGATTAGGATAAACCGTAAACTTTTCGACAAATGGAGATTGTAGCGGCAATAAGATAGAGGAAGTTTGAAACCAATTCATATTAAAACCACCCCGCAGCACCTTCATTCTTAAAGTATATATCCCGGCCGGAACAGCTAAACTATCTGAAATAGTTTCCCATGTTTGCCATCCACCTGTGACCGGTGTTGAAACAGTCAATATTTCAGATTCATTTCCTTCGTCATCTAAAAGGTAAAAACCAATACTCCCTGTATTGTTCTGCGCCGCAAGTCTTAAATCCATTCTAAAGGCACCACCATTCCGTACAAAGATCTTGTAATCTGCATAGTCATTGACATCTGTAAAGCCAATATTTAACCCTTCACCAATATCGGTCGTTTCTTCAGTTGCCAGACCAACCTGAACATCAAAATCTTCAGATTGAACCCTGCCTGGGAAGACGTATCTTTCCTCTAAGTCATTGATTACAGATAGATTAGAGAAGTTGTCAAGCAAAGCATCGTTCAATGATTTTATAGATTCTCCTTCATAACTTAATCTTACTGCATCGGTGTAAAGTATGGGGTCTTCCAACTCAATAACCATCGTTCTACTCCTATCACCAATGGCTCTTACTTCCTTAATTATTTGACTTGCACCATTGACAAAAACAGAGAATTGATCAATTGCATTGGTTATAGACGCATCAGCAATTTCTCTATTCATTGTGAGTTCGAGCGACATTTCATCGCGACCTGTTTTGGCTGTTAAAGCCGAAAAAGACAATTGATCTATATCACCTGTTTTGGTGAATTCAATATTGGTCACATTGATTGAACCATCATCAAAATGAATTTTTAAGAGGTGCATTCCTTCTTCCAAAATAATACCTTCGACTGATTGTGTGGTGAATGTGCTCCAACCACCTGTTTGACTCACCTTTTGTGAAACGGTAACACTCTGGTCATCAATTGATAAATGAAATTTACCATTGGGCATATCTGTTGCTATTCTTAAATCAGCTTGATACGATCCGCTCTCCCCCACATCAACAGTATAGCTTATCCACTCGCCTTTTGATGTAAAGCCAATTTGAAATCCATTGTTATTCACATCATCTTGGCTATTTTCGATATCGACACCATCGTTTCGGTATGACCAACCAGAATTCCACGCTTGGAAACTACCCGTTGATAAGTTGTAATCAGCCGCATCTTTATCGTAATAGGCAAACCCATTTTTACCCAAATCATAGTCGGAGAGTTGAATGATACCAGGAATCACATGGTTAGCGTAAGGAATTGTTAGATCCGTTTGTACTTGACGAAACATGGCATCAGGCACATCCTTTCTAAAACGACTATTATCGACTAGGAGGTTTTCCGAAAGCTGCATCATGCCATCAAAAGTCTCTTGTTCCGTCGGTTTGGGACCATTTCCTCTCCAGTAGTCAAGGATTTTTTGGTAGCCGGGATTTATATCCACAGCATATGGGCTATCTATGTCACCTACCTTTCTCATGGTCCACCAAGCCCAACCAATGTTGTTGTTCTCAAAAAGCGTAATCGCATCGGTAAACCATGTGTTAGAGTTTTCCCCAGACTCGCCCATCCATAGCGGGATGTTATGTTCCTCACGTAATGGTAGAACCCAATCAAGGTCATTTTCATCGGTATTACTCCAATATTTATGAAAACTATAGACCATATTATCATCCCAAGGTGGCGTTAAACCTGTGAAATCATTTGCATACCAGTTTCCTTCAATGAATATAATATGTGAGGTATCTACAGCCCTAATTGCAGCAGTGATATCCTCATAAATTTTTCGTAAATCAACGCCACCAGGCAGGTCCCAATGTGTCTCATTAATAAGGTCATAGCCTCCAATCCATTCATCATCCTTGTACTTTTCTGCAATTCTTGCCCATAATGCGACTGTTTTATCCTTATTATCTTGGCTCTCCCATAGTGAAGGCTTGTCTGGATCATAATCATTAATTTCTGAACCTCTTCCCTGCCCACCTGGCGCTGCATGAAGGTCAAGAATAAGATAGATACCATGTGGTGCGCACCATTCTAATAACTCATCAATGATCTCGAATCCGGTATTCACCCAAGTTTGTTCGCCTTGGACTGGCTCGTCTTCAATTGGAAGGGTAAAAAGATTGTAATGCATGGGTAATCGGATACTATTGAATCCCCAAGCAGCCAATGAATCTACATCACGCTGCGTAAAATGCTTGGCTCTCCAATCCGTAAAAAAGGTCTCTGTCTTTTCCTCTCCCATCAATTCGATCAACTTTTCTTTCATTTCATGTTGCGAACCGGCTACATCTGAAGATTGCATCATATAGCCTTCCATCACCTGCCAGCCGCCTGGGCCTAGCCCTCGGAGCAGGACCTCTTCGCCATTTTTGTCAACAATTACCTTTCCCTGTGTCTTCAGGCCTTGGCTAAAAGAATTCCATGAAAAAAGGATAAATAATAATGCGATATGTCTTTTCATAAGATGAATGTATAATACGTTAATCCATATCCAGTTAGATATGGGTGTTCATTGATTTGTCCCAAAAGTTGGGTTCCTATTTACCACTATAACAATGACTCATTGGTAGGCCAGGAGTGTGGAATTTTTCCTTTGGAATGAAAGTCTCCAAATAATGCATCAACTATAACATCCCCTTCTTATGTCGAAAGTCATGATCCAATGAACATATCCGATGGTCTATTTTAATCTTTATAAAAGATAATGCTATCTGGAAGTAGCACCAGAGTAGTTTTTTATCCTTTATTGAGCGTAAATGTTGATCGATTCTGGATGAGCCTGCATTAATTTTAAGAGTTGACTGTATGGGTTGAAAAACTGGCTGACCATAATGCCCAACCAGTAAACTCAATTATGAAGATTTTTAACGAAAATGAAAAAAGTACGACTAATCAACAATTATCATAATTTTTCTAAGGACATATTATCGATAACTATTCCCTCAGCACCGTATTGTGCGCCTCCAGTTCTGAATAATAAATAATAATCTCCCGCCTCAGTAATCGTTATTTGACCCGGATTATCTACTCCATCACAACCTCCTGTCGTAGCAGCACCATCGTAGGTCTTTATGTCAGCGCAATCCCACGCATTATAGGCTTTTAGTATTAAAATTGCACCGTGATCTGTACCGTAATCACTTCCCTCTACAGGCGCAGTTGTTCCGTAGTATACTTCCCCCCAGATATCATTGATTTCTGTGTAAGTCATATCCATCTCGAATTGATAGGTTCCTACTTCTAAAGTAACCGAAGTATAAATGCCTAAGTGTTTCCAATCAGTATTTGACACTTCTTCCCATTTAGCCACACCATCAGCAATAGTGACTGTACCATTGAGGTTTTCTGCTTCATAATGATTAATAATGGTCCAGTTGCTATCATCATCAAAAGTTCCATTGGCAATGATAGTGGTAGGAACCACAACAGGTGCAGTGACCGTAACTGAGGCAGAAGATGCATCAGATCCATCAGTATTTGTGACCGTTAAAGTAACCGTGTAAGTACCTTCAGCAGTGTAAGTATAGGTTGGATTAGCAGTATCAGACATTCCCGCATTATCTCCAAAATCCCAAGCATAGCTATCGGCAAGTTCGGAAGTTGACGTAAAATCTACTAGCAAACTGTTTTCCGTATTGACTGTAAAGTCAAAACTAGCTGTAGGAGGTGTTTCAACAACTACAGGCTCAGGAGTTGTATCGTCATCGTCAGAATCGCAAGAGGCAAGAAACCCAATGGTTAACATTAAAAAGATTTTGCCTACGTTAAGAAATTTGTTTTTTGTTTTCATATTATAATTTTCTTTTGATTTAAAATTTTGTCTAATGTCGAGATGACGTTTAGAACTAAATTGGACGCATTTCTACGTTATCAATACCTATACCTTCAGCACCATAATCAGCGCCACCACCTCTAATGACTAGATAAACAATTCCTGCAGCGGTGAAGCTCACGCTTCCGTCACCACCATTGCAGCTAATATTAACTAGCTTATCATTAAACTCAGCATCACCACATCCGCCCCAAGTACTTAAGCCCATGAGCATACCACCGTCGGAATAATCCGTGTTAGGCTGAGGCTCAGTCACTCCTGCATACACTTCGAACCATGAGTCTGTCGCTCCGCTACCAAAAACGTCCATGTTTATTTGATACGCAACATCAGCTTCTACAGTAATCTCTTGGTATAGTCCAGCATGACCACCACCACCACCACTCCAAAGTGCTGTTCCATTGTCTAAGTTTATGTCCATTCCCGGGCTTATTTCAAATATTGACCAACCTTCAGTACTTCCAAAATCTCCATTTTGAACCAAATTGGATTCATCCACAATATCAGATTCAATGGTGATTAGCTGAACGGAATCTGCTGTCCCTCCATCAGTAAATATTTTGAAACGAACTTCATAAATTCCCTTCTTAAAATAGGTCTTGGTAGCTTCCAAGCCTTCGGCAGATGATCCATCTCCAAAGGACCAATGTGTATACCAAGTCGAACGTGCCGGAACTCCCGTGAAGTTGATGGTATTTGGATCAGCGTCCTCCCTTGTATAATTAAAAACCGCATCAGCGCTTTGGGGAGCGACGCTAACATTATTTTCATCATCATCATCTGAACACGATACGCAAACCTGCATGACAAGCGCAACGGTCAATAGTCTTATTATATATTTCATTTGCATCGTTATATTATTTTTTGTAGGCATCTTTTTAAAATTTAATAACCAGGATTTTCTAATAATTTTTGGTTGTTATTGATTCTATCTTGACCGATTGGCATATAATAATGCTGTGGACTAAAGCTCATTGGCAAAGTCTCTGCATCGAAAACTTCATAAGTAAAAGTCTCTTCTCCCGCAGGTGCTATATGTCTAAGCGATCGAATACCTTTCACCTGAATGCTTAAGGCTTCTTCGGCAATCCTCCATCTTCTTACATCCCAATAGCGCTGATCTTCGAAAGCCATCTCTATCTTTCTCTCATTTCTAATCCTATTTCTGAATGCCGTACCTGAAAAACTTTCTAATCTTAGATTTTCGGTTAATCCTGCTCTGGTTCTGATCGGTTCTATATAATCTCGAGCAGCACCTTCCATTCCTAATTCAAAAGCAGCTTCAGCGGCATTTAAGTATATTTCTCCTAACCTGAACAGAATACAGTCTTGACCTGAGTAATACTGCTGCACCAATAATGGCGTTGGACCATCCGCTAGATATTTACGAACATAAGAACCGGTTTTGGTAGCATCAGGATGTATTCCCATCCCATCTTTACCCACACCTGTATCAGGGTTTGTATCTATATCTCCGTTTCTTTCCGTTCCATACCACGTCTCGATTCTCGATCCTTGAAACATGTCATTGTCGGTAAGAAGTGTGCCTTTTAGTCGAGGATCTCTGTTATTATACGGTTGTAAAGGATCATACCCAGAACCCGGCTCAGTAGGTAGTAAGCCTGTGCTTAACATTTCGTAGCTGTCAACAAGTTGCTTTGAAGGAGACATACTAGAACCCCAGTCAACTCGATAGCTATAAGGCGTATTTCTTAAATCATAAGAATGACCTTTTTCAAATGGTAACCATATTTTAACGAAAATGGACTCATCCTCTGTTTCATCAATAAAAAGGCGATAGTAATTATCCGATTTATTCGGGTATTGGTCAAACAACGTATAGCCACCTTCATTGAGTACTTTCACAGAAGCGTCTAAGGATATTTGATAATATTTGTCCATTTCGGATGTGGGTACACCTACAAGACCTTCCAACTCGAGGGTCCCATATTTCGCAATACTTGCAGCATATAAAGCCGCCCGTGATTCTAATGATTTGGCCGCCCATCTTGGTACTCTTCCTTTTTCACCAGTCCATCTTTCTGGCAATAGGTCAAATGCCTTTTGAGCATCCGCTAAAACCTGATCATAAACTTCCTGCTCCGTGTTGCGTGTAGGAAAGTATTCGTCTTCTGGTGTTGTACTAGGATCTTGTGCATCTAATATAATTGGTACTCCCCCATAACGTTTTGCCATAGCAAAATAGCTGTATGAACGCATGAAATATAATTCTCCAAGACGGTTGTTCTTTTCTTGCTCGGAAAGTACCTCTATTCCAAGTGCTTCTAAGTTTTCAATAGAATAGTTCATCTTCCAGATATTAAAATATCCCCACCAGTCTAGCGGCCAAGTGTTATTGGCTGTTCCCCAAATACCAGGTCGGAAGGTATTGTTTGCAGGTGTCCATGAATAAGTACTCATGGCTAAGTCTGATAAGGCATCTCTGTGAGCACCGAAACCTGCACCACCACCAAAGTCTTTCAAATAATCCCAAGGCATATTATCATATATCTTAAAGATATAAGTGTCCATTAAATCTTTGTCACTCCACACATCATTTTCCGTAACGCGATCTAAAGGTGGCTCGTTTAAGAAGTCATCATCACACCCTACTATTAGGAACAAGGTGAACAAGATGTATACCGTATATTTATTCTTCATTTCTACTAACATTATATTGAAATATTAAGTCCGAAAGTCAATGATTTTGTTTGGGGGTAATACCAACCGGTACCAGATTGCATTTGGGGATCAAAATCTTCATCATACGTTTTTAGGACGAATAGATTATAACCTGTAACAAAAAAGGTGATTTCGTCAAATTTGGACAATACCCTTAGCGATTTGGGAACAGTGTAACCAAGTCTGATGTTTTTAACCCTTAGATGCTTGCCATCTCGCATCCAGAAGTCTGAATACCTATAATTATTATCATTGAATCCCCCATCTGTAACCCTTGGATATGCTGCATCCGTATTTTCTGGAGTCCAATAATCAAGTTGATATTTGTAGCCATTGAAGCCATTACGTAATGGACTTTGTGCTTCCCCATCGATGTATATATCATAGCCAGATGCCCCTGTTAACAATACAGAGAGACTAAAACTTTTATAATCTGCACTTAGGTTTAAGGAGTAGTTATGTGCTGGGTTATCCCCCTTACCGAACACCTTCTGATCGCTGACATCAATAATGTTGTCTCCATTCAGGTCTACATATTTCACGTCACCAAGCTGGATAGTGCTATTATTACTATTGTCCTGAATGGCACCTTGACTGATTTCTTCTTCAGACTGGAAGAGCCCATCAGAAATATAGCCTCTTCTTAAGTTGGTATAGCCTCCAGTAACAGTCAGGTTGTTTCTCATGAAATCATCTTCAAAAAGAGCTTCGTCTATAAACTCTGCCTTTTCTCTGGCTCTTGAAAAATTCAAGGCACCACTTAGTGTAAGATCCTTATTGATCTGCTTTGAATAGGCTGCTGCGATTTCAAAGCCTTCATTAGAATAGCTATGCAAATTTTGTGCAGCTAAGCCCACGCCCAAAGTACTTGGAACACTAGCAGAAGCGAAAGCCAAAACATCTTGTCTATCTCGATAAAAATAATCTGCTGATAATGTTAGATTATTGTTTAGAAAAGCAGCGTCAATACCAACATTGTAGGTTGTGATGGTTTCCCAAGTTAAATCTTCATTGGCAAGCGCAGTATTATCAATGGTTGGAATAGCTGTCTCGTTTATGGCAAAGAATAAGTTGTAGTTAAATCCTGCCAACCATTGGTAAGCTGCAGTATTGTCATTGCCCGCGGTACCTACTGAACCTCTTAATTTTAAACTATTTACAACATTTTTAAGTGGTGCAAAAAACGCCTCTTCAGATACTCTCCAACCTGCGGAAACCGATGGGAAAAATCCCCATTCATTGCCTGGCGCGAATTTTGAGGATCCATCTAATCGAAAGGAAGATTCAATGAAATACTTTGTTTTGAAATCATAAGCAAATCGACCGACAAGACCTAAGCGACTTTCTCTAAACTCTCCACCATTAGCATCTTTGTTTTCATTAGATCCTGCAAAAAGTTGATCAATCAAATTCGATTGAAAATCCTGACGCCTTCCTAAAAAATTCTGACCATCTCTCCTCTGTAATTCCCCGAGTAATAACCCTGAAACGCTATGGTCACCAAAATAATTTTCATAATTCACAGATTCCTGTAATACATAATGATTGTCAAAACCTAAAGATTGAGTTAAAACTGTCTCACTAAAAGATCCTTCAGGGCTTGCAGTAAATGGTGTATAATTTCCTGTGTTTCTATTTAATGAATAAAGCTCGTAGCTTTTACCCCATTCTTTCGAATAATTAGTATTGTAGATCATTGAAGCATAAGATTTTAAGGTCAAGCCTTCCACTTGCGGAACAGCCCATTTAAGTGAAAGTTTTGCATCAATGTTGTTGTTTGTCGATCTGTAATACCCGGCATTGAAGTCCCTCATTCCTTCTAATACATGATTAGGGCTAAAACTTGGTCGTGCCGGAGTTCCATCAGGATAATAAGCAAGATTTGTAGGTAAAGATCTACTTAACTCTCTAAAAATATCATAAGCAGAATATCCTGGCGCTTCATTTTGTTGTCGACGACCGGCAAGGTTAAGTTGTAGGCTAAGGTTGTCGGTAATATTTGCTTCAATGTTTGATCTTAAGTTAAACTGCTGATAACTGAGTACATCAGCAGTATAATTGGAACCCTGATTGACATAACCTGCAGAAACAAAATAATTAATCTTTTCATTGCCCCCTGTTAGGTTAAGATTATGGCGTTGTTGAAATCCCCAATCTTTTAATACTAGATTCTGCCAATCTTCATTTGGATAATTTATAGGATCAGCTCCTGACGCATAAAGTGCCAATTGTTCCTCAGAATAAAATGGAACCTGACCAGCGTTCCTCAAACCTTCATTTAATACATTTCCATATTGCGCAGAATTTAAAAATTCTGGATAATCTGTAAAGGCTGTATAAGTATATTGATTGCTGTAGGAAAGTTTCGGCTTACCTGCTGTTCCTCTTCTTGTTTGTATTACAATAACACCATTTCCTCCTTGAACACCATAAACTGCCGCTGCTGCAGCATCTTTTAATACGGTCACACTTTTTATTTCGTTGGGGTCAAGTTGATCCAAGTTTCCAGGCGATCCATCAATGATGACTAAAGCATTTCCAAAATTTCTTACTTGAAAAGAAGAAGCACTAAAACCAGGCTCACCACTCGACTGCCTTACAAATAAACCTGCGGCTAGCCCTTCTAATGCATTACTCACAGTTGACACAGGCATTTTCTTTAGTGTGCGCTCATCTAAAACAGAAACTGCCGATGTGATTTTGACTTTTGACTTTGTGCCATATCCAATAACGATTACTTCGTCCAACTCACTTACATTTAGCTGAAGCGAAAGGTCAATACGGCTTTTGGATCCTACCAAAACTGATTCGGATATAAAACCAATGGAGGAGAAAATGAGGGTGTCGCCAGGACTAGACACTGATAAATTAAAGTTACCATCTATGTCGGTGACTGTTCCGTTCGTCGTTCCGGCAATCTTGATAAGCACTCCGGGCAACCCTGTATCATCTTCACTTGACTTCACTTGGCCCTTGATCATCGATTGACTGAAGGTCGTAT
>JBLIIJ010000100.1:0-13028 GCA_047635055.1 Cyclobacteriaceae bacterium
TTTATGGCCATAGTCTAATGCATTCTATCGCCTCTCACTTCCATATTTTTCAAGACCTCAGCCTCTATTTTCAAGATCTCTCCCCAACGCTTATTCACATAATCCTGTGGCGCATATTTTTTTGCCAAGTCTATGAAATTATGATAGTGTCCAGCTTCAGAAACCATCAATTCATAATAGAATTTAGATAATTCCTCATCCTCAATATTTTTCCAAAGCAATTTGAATCGCTCACAACTCCTAGCTTCAATTAAAGCATTGATTAAAAGCTTCTCAACTAGCTGTTGCTCCCTGCTCCCTCCTTTTTTTATCGTTTTGCTTATTTCCGACACGTATTCGTCCTTACGCATTTTACCGAGCGCATAACCACGTTTTTTTAATTGCTCGATGACTCTTTCAAAATGTGCCCACTCTTCGGCGACTACCGGTGTAAGGACATCAATCACCTCTTGTTTATCCGGAAATTGTACGATCAAAGAAATACATGAAGAAGCTGCTTTTTGCTCGCAATAAGCATGATCAACCAAAATATCCTCAATATTCATCTCGGCGATATTGACCCACCTTGGGTCGGTTGGTAATTCCAATCCGAGTGTCGTTTTGTTAACAGTCTCCATTAGTCAAAAAACATCCATTTAAATCCAAAATCTACAACTCGCGGCAATCCAGGATAATAAGGTGTTACAAAATAACCACTTGCTGCCTGCTGGTTTGCATGCGTGACTTTTACAAAAGCACGAAAATTATTGACCTTCATATTTATAAAAAAATCTGTTGCTACAAAGGACTCCATAGTGAAATCTTCCTGCAGACCAAATTGCTGAATATCTGGAATATAAGCTAAACCTTTATAACCTGATCTGGCCTGAATATCTAAACCAATTTCAACTTCCATACTTTTTTTAAACCAAAGACCTCTCCAGAAAAACCTGCCATTATAGAATACATTAGGAACTCTCATCTTATCAGACTCAGCACCAGACAATGCGGAGAAATACACTTCATTTTCAAAGTGAAAAGCTTCATTCAGTTCTTTATTTGTCGTCAACTTCACATTGGCATTTCCCCCAATTGACGTCAATAAACCTAGTCCATTACTCTGCGCGGCGTTACCTAATTGGTCAAAGTACAAGAACTGATTCTGACTCAATATTCTTAACTGCGGTACTAAGGTGATACTTTTATATTTCACCTTTAAGCCGCCTTTAATCTCGTTACTAAAAGATGATTTGAAATCATTATCCCAAAAGCGATGGTTTGAAAAATAAGATTGGTAGATATAGCCAGGGATTTGTCTCTTGGAGACATAAGATCCGAAGATGAGCTCCGATTGAATATCGCCTTTCAGATAATACTCTCCTGTTTGCAAAAACTCCACTTTACCAGACACGTTGAATTTATCCTTCCAATCAAAGCGCGTATATCCACCGATATAAAATTCATTTTGTGGCCTTGTCGGATCATTGTATAAAAAATTTTGATCAACATATTTATGTTTGACATAAGCACTATAAAAAAGCGCATCCAATTGACCTTTAATGCCAAATTCATTGTTCAACTCGCTCCACTTAGATAACGAGTATGTGCTATCCTGATCGAGGTAAAAGCTATCATAAAAATCACCATAACTATCGTAATCAGCACCTGACGCTCCATCATCAAAGTCTTCATATCGACTTGACTGAGCCATATAGTCTAATTGATGATAAAACTGTAATGGCTTTGTCCAAACATATTCTTGATAAATATGCCAGTCTGCTCTTTTTTCCTCCGCTGTAGCATTAGTTAATTGATTATCACTGTCTTGATAAAGATATAGATCTTCGTTCGTTGGGTTTTCATCTACCTGAATTCCTCCAGTCTCAGCAACATCAAAACCTAACTGGCTTACGCTTAATATCAACTTATATGGTAATTCAGGATGTTTATAAAAGCTATACATATCGTAAACGGATCCTATGATGTTACGATCTCCTTCTCTAAGTGTCCCAGTCTGTTTATCAGAAGTTATTCGATGAATATCAAAACCAACATTCCAGTTAGCATTTACATTTCGAGAAAATGACAAATCAACACTCGATCTACCTTGACCTCCAAAAACAACTTCAATATCGATAAAAGGAGACTTAGTATCATAAAAAGCCATATTCTGATAATTCCGAACATAATTCCGAAAAGAGTTGAATCCACTCGAGCGTCCAATCCTATCATCTACCTCGTAAAAAACAGACCACATGGCTGTTCCATTATTCCCTAAATCTTGATAGTAGTGCTCCTTATCATCTAAAACCTCGAAGCTTTCTATTTTATATAGTGTAGTATCAGGATGTCTTAATGTCTCTTGATTGTATTTAATATCTCTTTCGAATATAATCTTGGTAGTCTTCGAACCATAAACCAATTCCGTGGTATCATCGAGTATCTGGGCAGATACCTGATTAAACATGATGATTAAAAAACTTACTACCAGTATTTTTTTTTGCACGCACAAAACTAAAAGGATTTCTTAAAGATTATCGAAGCTTTTTAAGCTGTTTGTTACTAATGCTTGAAACAACGCTTCATCTTTTAAAAATTGTGTCCTAATGGGCAGGTAATAAACGGAATATTTTCTGAGTTCCTCAAATTGCTCCAACTTCACAGCATCTTTTTCGGTACAAATAAGACTTGTCTCTCGATCGAGCTCATTGATGATATGCTTCACGTCTAAATCCGAGTATTGGTGATGATCACGATAATTGTGTAATAATTTGACTTTAAATGTTTTTTCCAGATAGCTATTGTAAGGTCTGGCATTTGCAATGCCAGATATCCCAACTATCTTTTTCTGTAAAGGAGGTTGCTCATCAAAAATTGGAAGCGGTTCGTCATACCCTACCCTCGTGAAGAAAATCGGGCTTTTTGAAAAAGCACTTATTTTTTCTTTAATCTGAACCTGATCTGAATCTGATAGGCTTGGACATTTAGTCACTATAATTAAATCAGCTCTTTTTGCTCCTGATCGAGATTCTCTCAAACGGCCGGCGGGTAACACAAAATCTTTGTAGAATGGTTTATTATAATCCGTCAGCAGCAGACTGAGAGAAGGATTGACAACCCTATGTTGAAAAGCATCATCAAGTAAAATAACATTTGTTCCGGGACGATAATATAAGATTTCTGGGATAGCTAAATCCCTATTACTACATACTGCTACACCAATAGCATTACCAAATTTTCGATGGTACATATAGGGTTCATCTCCTAGGCTATTTGCATCATCCAAGGCTCCCGCCATTTTAAAGCCATAAGTCTTACGACCATATCCTCTGCTTAAAGTTGTAATATCATTGTGCTCATTGGTGATTAGCCGAATTAAATATTCAACCATCGGCGTTTTTCCGGTACCACCTACCGAAAGATTTCCAACAGAGATTACATTTGTTTCGAATTTTATGGAATCCAATATTTCCTTATCGAAAAAATAATTTCTTATTCGAGTAACCGAATCATATATAATTGCAAAAGGCAGAAATAGCCAGGACCACCAACGCATAGCTTCTAAAAATGAAAGTCAAAGATATAAGTAAATATTTAGAGCAAATCGCACCGCTCTCCTATCAAGAGTCATATGATAATTCTGGTTTATTAGTCGGCGATATGGACGCTGAGGTTTCGGGTGTTTTAATTTCCTTAGACGTTACCGAAGCGGTCATACAGGAGGCTATCACGACAGGACATAATCTCATAGTTGCGCATCATCCGTTGATATTTAAAGGTTTAAAGTCTTTAATAGGAAAGCATTGGGTAGAGCGATGTATTCGTCTCGCAATAAAAAATGACATTAATATTTACGCTATTCATACAAACTTGGACAATGTGCATGTCGGAGTGAATAAAAGAATTTGTGACATTCTTGGTTTGCAAGATGTAAGCATCCTTTCGAAAAATAGTCAAACACTTGTTAAGTTGACGGCATTCGTACCTGTTGAAAATAAGATGGAGCTTTTGAACGCTCTTTACAAAGCTGGTGCAGGAAAAATTGGCGAATACGATCATTGCAGTTTTAGTGTTGAAGGAGAAGGGACTTTCAGGCCGAGTGAAAAAAGTAATCCAGCAATTGGGAAAAAGTCATCTGACACTACAGTTGATGAATCGAGGGTGGAAGTCTTGATGCCAAGACCCATGCTTCCACGTGTATTACAAGCGATGAAGGATAATCATCCATATGAAGAAGTATCTTATTATGTCAATAACTTGGAAAACTCAAATCAGGAAATAGGTTCTGGTATGATTGGTACATTAGGAAAAACGCAAGAATCGAAGGTTTTTCTGAACTTTTTAAGTCAAAAAATGAAAGCAAAAGGGGTGAGATTCACAGCGCTGTGTTTCGATGAAATAACACGTGTGGCAGTTTGTGGTGGAGCCGGCAGTTTCCTCCTAAAGGAAGCAATAAAAAATAAAGCACAAATATTTATCTCCTCAGATTTCAAATATCATGACTATTTTGAGGCAGATGGTAAGATCATTATAGCTGATATTGGTCATTATGAATCTGAGCAATACACAAAGGAATTACTTTATGACATTTTAAGCGAAAAATTCGCTAATATTGCCCTTCGTTTGACAGGGGTAGTGACGAACCCAATCAATTATCTGTAGTACTACATGGAAAATAACATAGCTAAAAAGCTAGATAATCTCGTAAAATTACAAACAATAGACTCGAAACGTGATGAACTTATCAAGGTAAGAGGTGCTCTTCCTGAAGAAGTTGTTGATCTAGAGGATGAAATTGCGGGATATCAAACGAGAGTAGATAAGCAAAACCAAGATCTTGCTGGTCTTGAAGGGAATATCGAATCGAATAGAACAGCAATAAAAGATGCTGAACGTCTCATAAAAAAATATGAGGAGCAGCAAATGAATGTGAGAAATAATCGTGAATACGATGCAATCACAAAGGAAATCGAACTTCAACAGCTGGAAATACAAATTCTCGAAAAGAGAATAAAAGAATCTTTCGTTAAAATTGATTCGAAAAAAGAAGAAATAGCTGTAACTCAAGAAACACTTTCGGAGAGGACTAAAGATTTAGGATCTAAAAAATCTGAATTGGAGGTTATTACGCAAGAGTCTGAAGAAGATGAGAAAAAACTTTTGAAAGATCGAGAAAAAGCCTGCAAAAACATTGAGGAAAGAGTGTTGAATTCTTACAATAAGGTAAGAAACAATATGAGAAATGGACTGGCAGTTGTTCCTGTGAAAAGAGGAGCTTGTGGAGGTTGTTTTAATGTTGTTCCTCCTCAAAAGCAAGCCGAGATTCGTGATAAGAAAAAAATTATCGTTTGTGAGCATTGCGGAAGAATTCTCGCCGATGTTGAAGATGAAATCGTCGTAGAAGAGGTAAAACCAAAAAGAAGAACAAAAAGAGCTGTTGCTAAGTAAGTACAGATTTTAGACCAATATTAGAGAGACCTGTCAAACGACAGGTCTTTTTTATTTTATACCTTTTTCAGGATGTCTACCTTTTATTTTCCTATAAAAAGAAAGGAAAACTTCCGAATCTGATTCCCAATCATCTTTTGGCCAATATGGTTCCTGAAAAATCACTGTTTTATTTTCAAAATCAAAACCGACCGTTACTATTGGAACTTTAGCCTTGACTGCTATTCGGTAAAATCCTGATTTCCAACGATCTACATATGACCTGGTCCCCTCCGGTGTTACAGTAAATATGAAAGCTTCCTTTTCATTAAATAACTCCACGACCCTTTCAACAACGCTATTGTTTTTTGTTCTATCGACGGGATGTGCACCTCTTGATTGAAGAAATGAAGAAACAATCGGATATTTAAACATCTGATCTTTGACAAGAAAGTCAGCGCTAAACCCTAGAATATTACGAGTGATATAACCGATAAAGAAGTCCCAATAACTCGTGTGTGGAGCGATAATAATTACATATTTTTTTAGATCAGGATTTTGACCTTCAATCTTCCATCCTGCTATCTTGAATAGGAATTTCCAAAATGCTTTTTTCATTTTCTTAACTTAATCACTTCAATGTTATCGTTTTTATTTGCGCTCTAGTCGTTGAATATATTTGATTTAATCTATCGCTTTAGCTTCTGAAAAAATATTATAAGCCCTTATAGTAATATTGAAAAATGGCGAGATCACTAGCAACAAAAAATGAACCACTGAAAGGATCATAGTCCCTTGTGAGGTTGAAAATCATCATACTCCTATACTCAATTAGCTTGATCGTCATCATCAGCTTCACCTCAATATTCTTATTAAGTACTGAGGACCTATCTTTTTTAAGCGAACCAATAATAGATATGAATGAAGAGACCGTATGAAAATAAGTTCATTAATCCTGAGCCCTCCAGGAAATGGGAGATTTTAGAAGTCCACGTTTAACACCACAAATTACATGATTTTAACACTCTAAGAGAATAATGAAGGTTGCTTTTAGAATTTTAAGAAACGCTGGCTTTTGGAGAGCCCTTAAATAAACTAATGCGAAAAAGTCAAGCAAATAATTAAACTATAACGATTGCCGCACATGCTTTTGGCATATGCTAACTCTTTGTCCCATTACAATGACTACTTTGGTTTTACAAAATTGGTCTTGCTCTCTGGCACTACTGACAGAGAACAGTACACTACCTTTTCTGACTATTCACTATAAGCCCCCATAACACTGAACTTCTCAATGCGCTCTTCGATTCGTTTTTCAGTTTTTTTCTTACTTAATTCTTTAAGGTTTTCCAAAATGACCTTTTTTAATTCCTTCGTGGATGCCTTCAAGTCATTATGCGCGCCTCCTAGTGGTTCTTTAATGACACCATCAATGAGTTTGTTTTTTAGCATATCAGGGGCAGTCAATTTTAATGCTTCAGCAGCCTGTTCTTTATAATCCCAGCTTCTCCATAATATGGATGAGCATGATTCTGGGGAAATCACAGAGTACCATGTATTTTCCATCATAAATACTTTATCACCAATCGCAATTCCAAGCGCTCCACCTGATGCACCTTCACCAATTATTACACAAATGATAGGCACTTTTAAAGTCATCATTTCTTTTAAGTTTCTGGCAATTGCTTCTCCCTGCCCTCGCTCTTCGGCTTCAATTCCAGGATAGGCACCTGGAGTATCGATTAGCGTTATTATCGGCTTGTTAAACTTTTCTGCTAGCTTCATTAGACGCAAAGCTTTTCTGTAGCCATCTGGATTAGCCATTCCGAAATTTCGTTCTTGTCTTTGCTTTGTATTTCTTCCTTTTTGCTGACCAATTATCATGACGCCCTGACCATCTATATCTGCAAAACCTCCGATCATGGCCTTATCGTCTTTCACGGCTCTATCACCATGTAATTCGATAAAATCATTCGTCATTTCATAAATATAGTCTAATGTATAGGGTCTATCTGGATGTCTTGAAAGTTGGACTCTTTGCCAGCGAGTAAGGTTTTGAAAAGTCTCCTTTTTCAATTCCAATATTTTATTTTCAAGTTTATCAATGGCATCAGATACATCAACATCACTTTGTCTGGCTAATTCTTTCATGTCAGCCAATTTATTTTCCAATTCTACAATTGGCTTTTCAAATTCTAGGTGCATTCAGCAGTCGTTTTTTAATAAGCTTTGTAAAGTTAATGAAGATTATTTTTGTGGTAGTTGAAAATATTTAATGTTATTACTTGCAGTTGTAAAATGATAAGTCTAGTTTTGCAGAGCAATTGAGTAACTGGTGTGGTAGTTCAGTTGGTTAGAATGCCTGCCTGTCACGCAGGAGGTCGCGGGTTCGAGTCCCGTCCATACCGCAAAATTGCATAACCCTCTGATTATCAGAGGGTTTTTTTATGTCCTTTCGGTTTACAAATCGTGTCTTTAATTTTCTTAGTGGCGAATAATTCAAAATTTATGGAATAAACCATATCATAATGAATTCCTAAGCTTGAAAGATTTCGGACTAAAGTCCAATAAAATTAATCCTATCTCTCTAAAATGGTTTTATTTTTATTTCAAAAAAAGTCTCCCCACTTTTTCTATAGAAGAACTATTGCCAATCTCAGAAGTTAAATATTGAGAGATAGAATACTCTCTCTTTTTTAATGCCAACCTCCGAGACAATATTCATTCTCATTTTAAAAAAAATATTTTCCCACCCTATGAATCATAAAATTTTGGATTCTCTCAAGGAATAATGTCAGGTATTAAAATATCCCGAGCATCATTCAGAGAAACCTGAGTGTCAAATATTTCTTATAAAAAAATATTTCTTTATTGACTTTAGATGGAGGTATTTTTCTGGCCAGTCGCAGCGAATATTCCCTATTATTTCACTTGAACCTAATCGCTATTTTTTTAAAGTGTAAAATTTTAATTTTTCTAACAACCAGCATCACTCAGATCCTTACTGTTTGATCCAAGCAAAAAAATAACATTAGCTTTGACCTTTGGATAAATTCCACTAAAATCTTATTCCCTATGATTCGAATTTTCGCTGCAATAACCTTCGTGCTGACGTCAATATTTACAGCCTTTTCTCAGGATCCAACTTTAGGCTTAATATTCAAAAACGATGACAAAGTCACTGATGGTTATGTGCTTTTTGGAAACAACAAAACCACCTACTTAATTGATAATTGTGGTTTAATCGTAAATCAATGGGAAAGTGAATATCACGAGCCTGGAGTAAGTAAATATTTACTCCCTAATGGGGATCTGATAAGAGCAGGAAGTATCGATGGACAGTTTAATGTTGGTGGCTTAGGTGGCATTTTTGAAATATACTCTTGGTCTGGTGAATTAAAATGGAGCTATCAAGTGGTGTCAGACAGCCTTCATGCACACCACGACTTGGCACCTTTGCCCAATGGCAACTTCATTATAACAGTTTTTGAACGTCACACGGAGGAAGAAGCCAGTACTGTTGGCCGAAAGTACGACGGAGAGTTTTGGACGGAAAGACTACAGGAAATCAAAATACTTCCGGATAATCAAGCTGAGATAGTTTGGGAATGGAGCTTATGGGATCACTTAGTGCAGGATCAAAATGAATTGCTTCCAAATTATGGGGTGATTTCGGAGAACCCTTATCAACTAGATGTAAACTATATCGATGAAGGAGAAAAATCCTCTGGTAATTGGATACATGCCAATGGTATTGATTACAACCCACAACTAGACCAAATTGCGATCAGTTCGAGATTAATGAGTGAGATCTGGATCATAGACCATAATTCCACTACTGAGCAGGCAAAAGGAGACAAAGGAGATTTCCTTTATCGATTTGGAAATCCTGCTACTTATCAGCGAGGAACTGAAGATGATCGAATATTGAGAAATCAACACGATATTAGATGGGTGCCCGAAGGCTACCCTCTTTCAGGAAGCTTGATGGTATTTAATAACAACCACTCCGAAGGTAGATCCAAAGTGCTCATTTGGGAACCACCGCTGAATGATAATGGAACTTATGCCTTGGTTGAAAATGAAGTATTTGGTCCAAGTGAGTTTTTATGGACTTATGAAGCTGAAGGCTTTTTTTCTTCTATTGTATCTGGCGCTCAGGTACTTCCTAATGGTAATGTGCTGATATGTGAAGGAATACCTGGACATTTTTTTGAAGTAACACAGGAAAAAGAGATTGTTTGGAGTTATATCAACCCTGGTGTTCGTGGAATGGGAATAATGGCTCAGGGCACCATCCCAGAAAATAACACCACTTTCAGAGCAACGCGATACTTACCCTCTTACTCAGCATTTGAAAACCTCGAACTTAAAGGAACAGAACCTGTAGAACTTGAACCCTTCGTAAGCGCGTGTTACAACCCAAAAGACTCAACTGAAGAAGTTCTATCGATGAATGACTCTCCAGCAAGTTTTGATATTATAATTGATAACAAAATTGTGAAAATAAATTCGCTCGAACCCTATCAGGTTATGGTATATGATCTCAATGGTCATGTCCTCGTGAATGAATATTATCAGAAAAACAGTTCTATTAATTTTGAAACTTTAAATCGTTTAGTGATAATAAAGGTTCAGTCGAACACGCACACTATTACCAAGAAACTTTTATTTCGTTAAACTTAAAATTTAAAAGTATGAATAAATTTTTTCAGCATCTCTCGCTCATTTTTTTCAGCTTATTAGTGGTACTTTTTTCTTGTAACACACCCAAGAAAGGTAATGAGAAAAAAAATAAGACAACTAAGGTCTATGGAACTGTAGGTACCATTGAAATACTTCATGAACGGTTGATATCCACAATCAATACGGAAAATAAAATAGAAGTCTTAGCGTCAGGTTTTTCTTGGACTGAGGGTCCTCTTTGGTTAAATGATCAACAAAAACTTATTTTTAGTGATGTCCCAAAAAACACCGTCTATTCATGGTCTGAGAAGGACAGCATTCAAGTTTATTTAAATCCTTCTGGTTATACGGGGGATAAAGAATGGAGAGAAGGATCGAATGGCTTAATATTAAACAATCAAAATGAGCTTGTTTTATGTCAACATGGAGATCGTCAACTCGCCCTTATGAATGGCCTATTGGATGATCCAAAGCCAAACTATACCCCGCTTACCAGCAAATACAAAAATCAACAATACAACAGTCCAAACGATGTAGTTCAACACAAAGATGGTACGTACTTCTTTACCGATCCTCCATATGGATTGAAAGATGACGATGTAAAAGAGCTTGATTTTCAAGGTGTTTACAAGTTGGAGGGAGATAAAGTCACTTTGTTGATCGATAGCCTAACTCGTCCAAATGGAATTGCACTTTCTCCGGACCAGAAGACATTGTATATAGCACAGTCTGATCCCAATTCAGCTCGTTATTACGCGTTTAACCTTGATGAAAATAATAATATTTTGGACGGCAAAGTACTTTTAGATGTGACCGCATTATTAGAAGACAAAAACAACAAAGGGTTACCTGATGGACTGAAAGTTAATAACGAGGGTATCATTTTCGCTACAGGTCCTGGCGGAGTATTAATTATTGATCCTGAAGGTATTCATCTCGGCACAATAAGAACAGAAAATGCAACAGCTAACTGCGCATTCAACGAAGACAAATCTATTTTGTATATGACTGCCCATAGCCATCTAATGCGTCTTGCGCTTTGAAAAAATACGGTATTTTTATGTTAAGTTGGTTATTGTTTCTGGCTTGCAAAGGACAGGATTTTAAGTCTTTGACCTTACCCAATGAAACTAACTTATTGTATATCATTGACAGTACACAAACAACATTAGGGGAGCCTAAAAACTTAGTAATAGCGTTACATTGGGGCTGGAATCGGTCGGCCCCACTGACCAATAGCCATGTCAAAGGATTCCATGAGACTTTTACAGTTCCATCAGTCGTATTAAAAAACACGATCCGGGTATCAATTAAATGTCCTTATAATGGATGGGACAATGAGTATTCCATTATGGCTATTGATGAATTGTTAAATCACTTAATCCTCAACTATAATATAAACGAATCGGCAATGGCGCTCATCGGCTATAGCGCTGGTGGAATTGGATGTTGGTATTATTTACAACAAAGTCCCAATAACATATTCAAATTAGTCGTCCCTGTTGCGGCTCGACCACCAGCAACAACTATAAATCTAGAGACACAAAGTATACAAATTGTTCATGGGTCAAACGACGATTATTTTGACATCAAAAAAGTAAGAAAATTCTATTCTGAACTCAAGGTTTTCAATGAATTTTCAAATTTAACTGTCGTACCCGGCGCAGGTCATATGACCGTTTCAGGATATGCTCCTAGAGTCAAAAATATACTTTCAACATTAAAATATAAATATCAATAAAAAAGCCTTTCTTCTGAAAGGCTTCTTCAATAATCGATATTTAACTAAATATTTTAGTCTTCTTTTTCTTCTTTTTTGGTGGTAGGCTCTTCAACTTCGGCTTCTTTTTTAGCCTTTGCTTCTTTCACTACCGGCTCTACTTTTTCAATTTTTTGAGCTTTTTCTTCTTTTGGTGAAGCTTCCTTTACAAGTGCTTTCTCTTGTGCCGCTGATTTGATTTTCGCAGCAAATTCTGCCTTAATCGCTTCAATATCAACGTTTTTCACAACTGGAGTAGTATTTAATCTCTTTATTGTGGCTACACGAGCCTTGGCTCTTGATTTATTCTTTCTTCCTTTTCTTTCTAGTCTGGTAACAGCCATTATCTGATCATTTCTTTTTAACGAGCTGCAAATTTAGCTGTTTTGTTAGATTTGTGCAAAATTTATCTATGTCATCTAACAAACCATCAATACCAAAAGGTACTCGTGACTTTGGGCCAACGGAAATGGCCAAAAGAAATCACATCATAAGTGCCATAAAAACCCAATTTGAACTCTTTGGTTTTTCTGAAATTCAAACGCCTTCTATGGAGCACCTCAACGTCCTTACAGGTAAATACGGAGATGAAGGAGACCAGCTAATTTTTAAGGTGTTAAATTCAGGAGATTACCTTAAAAAAGTTGATCAAAGCCAAGGAAATTTGGATAGTAAAAGACTACTTCCAGACATTTCCGAAAAAGGTTTGAGATATGACTTAACCGTTCCTTTTGCTCGCTTCGTTGTTCAAAATCAAAATAGCATTAGCTTCCCTTTTAGGCGTTTTCAAATTCAACCAGTGTGGCGAGCAGATAGACCTCAAAAAGGACGATATCGAGAATTTTATCAATGTGACGCAGATATAATAGGTACAAACTCAATCATCAATGAAGTCGAGTTGACTCAGTTGATTCATAATGTATTCCATGAACTGAATTATGAGAATTTCATTTTAAAAGTTAACCATAGAGACATACTATTTTCTATTGCTCAGTATGTGGGTCTTGAAAGCAAAGAGATACAGTTCGCAACAATTATTGATAAACTGGATAAAGTTCCCCAAGAGAAGGTTCACAATGAGCTATTGGAGCTTGGCGCAGAGGAAAGCAAGTTGACTAACTATTTTGAATTAACCTCTTCTAACGATAATGCAAATGTCGAGGTGTTACTTACTAGA
>JBLIIJ010000101.1:0-12822 GCA_047635055.1 Cyclobacteriaceae bacterium
ACCTAATGATGGCGTAATCACCATCAACTCACTCAATCTTACTTCTGTTGAAGATGGTACAATTAACCCTGTCATCACGGATGCCGATGTGACTTATGAAATTTTCTCTAATGCGACATTGACTACTTCGGTGGCTTCTACTACAGGAAATACTGCGACTACTTTCACTGGACTTGATGCGGGTACGTATTACCTCACTGCTTCTTATACCGCTGGTACTGTTGCTCCGGGTTGTAGCTCGGCGGTTGTTCAAATAGAATTAAAGGATAACGCCACAAATCCAACTCCAACCCTAACCTCAACACCAAACACCTACTGCTCCACAACAACATTTGATGGAACGGTCAGTATTGGCCAATACAATAACTTGACAGTTGGAAGTACAGGTGCAGTAGTTGGAACAGATTTCTCAACTACATGGTATCAGGGCGCCATTGGAAATATCAACAACCAAGTTGGAGTAACCAATGCTTCTACCGTGACAGGTTTGGAAGAGGGAGATTATTGGGTACAAGTAACAGATATCAATGGAACGCCTAATGATGGTTGTTCAACTGTCGCCTCGGTAGAAGTATCTTTCGATCCTGTACTACTCGCTTTCACAACAAGTAATGTGACCACTGCAGTAACAATTAACGAAAACACCTCGTGTGCTACGGGCAATGGATCATTCTCCGTACAGGAAGTGAGCTTTACCAGACTGGGTTCTACGGATGTAAATAATACTGATACTGATCTCAACACGAACTTCACATTCAAGGTCTATAATGCTGATTTCAGCTCATCAATACCATTTACGGCAGGAACGGAACCTACCAACCTTTCTGCAGGCACTTATTTTATTGAAGCGACACATAGCACATATAAATGTGTAACATCTCTATATCAAATAGAAATTGAAGATGACATTACACAAATAACCAGAGATCAGCTATCAGTAGATAATGACACAAATTGCTCTAGTGTTGGAAATGGAAGCATAACAGTTTCATTCACCACTGGAGGAAATAATGGCTTCAATGGTAATGGGTACACTTATACATGGTATGACGGAACGTCGCTAACTGGAACTGGTCGAACCGATCAGGGATCAGGAATTGGAACAGTTGCTGATCCATTCATCTTGACAAACCTTGCGCCTGCCAATTATACTATCGAGGTATCAGATAATGATAATGGATGTACCCTCATTAAGACTTATGAAATTCTTGAGGAATTGTACTACCCTATGCTATCAATACCAGCAAGTCAGGTAATTGCCAATACTACTTGCTCATCAGTAGGTAATGGAACGATAACTATCAATGATGCAGATATCACTTATAGTGCGGGCTCTTCAAGTGTCTCAAACTATCGTTGGACGATTACTTCATCGAACGGATCACCAATTTCAGGAAATACCTCGCCATATACTTTTGCTGGCACAGGTTCAAGTTTAACATTGACAAACTTGAATACGAGTACTTACACCATTGTTGCGACCCATAATAAGACTACTTGTGCGAATGGTGGGTTTACAGTAGAGATACTTGATGATGCCGTTCGCCCTGTAATAGATGATTATAATGTAATTAGTAATGATAACTGTAACGGATCAGTTGCTTCAGGAAGTATTGAAATATTGACTCTCGATGGAGCATCACCAACTTCTAATTATGCTTATCAATGGTATATCGGAACTGATACCACTGGAGGAACTGAAGTAAGTTTAACCTACCCAACTGTAGTTGACACTAATCAAATTATTCAAGGTGTAACGGATGGTAATTATACCGTGAAAGTCATAAACACAACTACGTATTGTAGAAGTACACAGACTATTAACGTCACTAACGAGCCAACTGACCCGTTTATCACTTCATATGAAGTAAATAAAAACTTGTCTTGCTTCCCAACTGGCAATGGTTCATTCGTTATAATTCAAGGATCATACGGTAGTAATATTTTAGATTCAACTGCCTTGGCGAATGACTATAACGCAGTTTGGTACGCATCAGATGGTGTCACTACGATATCTGATCTTGACGTAAGTACACCATTCAAGCTTGACAGTCTGAGCGCTGGTACTTATTATGCTTCCATTAGAAAAAATGATTCTAACTGTGAGTCTGATCGAGTACAGTTTACCATCATCGATAATTTGTTATACCCACAGATCGTCATTGCTCAGTTAGCTGCGGATTCGACATGTGCTCCAACTGCAACTGCACCAACAGGTTCATTACTGGTAATTGCTGATGAAGTACAAATTGATTCTTTATATAGCTTTAATTGGTATCAAGTGGATGCCTCTGGAAACAGAACCGGTAGCGTGATCTCTAGTAACGATACTTTATCCGGTCAATTTGCCGGCAGATATGAAGTTGAAGTTACCTACCTAAGTGTCGGTTGTGTCAGTTCAGGCCAATTCACCTTGACGCACGATCCAGCTAAGTTGAGAGTACTCGCTATAGATTCTGCGAGCCAATCCACTTGTAATCCTTCGAATGGATTCTATGAGGTAACAAGAGTCAGCTATGGTGAATTATCAGAATATACGTTTGATTTCTACGACACTGATCCTACTATTAGTGGAGCAACACCAATACTATCTGGATCAAGTCCAATTTTGAATTCTGCAAATGGCTTTGAGGTAGTGGCTGGTACTTACTATGTAATAGGATACCATGCTGGGCTAGCATGTAATACGGATATATATCAAATAGAATTATCTGATAACACACCAAACATAAATATCAACTTAGAATTCTTTACTAAGATGACCAATTGTGATCCTTCCCTTGGTAATGGAAGTCTTACGGTTTCGGCAAATGGATCAACTGATACTACTGCCTACACTTTCCAATGGATTGATGAACTGAATAACATCATTGAAAATAATAATTTCTATGTCAAGGGTCTTTCTGTTGGTAGTTATACGGTCAACATTACCGATAGAGTCTCTGGTTGTATTTATTCTGAAAACTATACCATGAGTCAAGAAGAAGGTATTAGTCCAATAACATTGTCCTTATCAACATCTGGTAATACAAATTGTAAGAATCCTAATGGTGTGGTTGCTGGTACGGTATTGAATATCCCAGACATTCCAGATAATCCATTCGTTGATAATAGAGAGGAAGAGGTTAGACGAAGCTTTGAAGATTATAAATTCTATTGGTTCATCGGTGATTTAACATCAGGATTGACCATCTCCGACACGGTTAACGCTGATTACACAGGGTCACTTGTTGAGAACCTAATAAGTGGAGAATACACCGTTTTCGTTGTTGATCAAATAGATCCAATGTGTACATCAGAACCAACTTTAGTGAAAGTTAGAGATGAAACTCTTACACCTGAAGTTGTTGTAAAGGTCGTTAACCATAGAACGATCTGTTATGAAGGTCAACCAGATGGTAGAGCCAAGGTGAGTTTCCCTGATTCTACAATGACATTCAGATATGAATTTGAATGGATTCTAGGTACGGATACATCCGCTGCTCCTTTTGCGACTGGAGTATCTGTAGACTCCTTAGATATTGCGATCTATTCCGTGAAGATTACGGACAGAGTGACTGGTTGTAGGAACTTCACCAACTTTGAAATAATTGATGGGTCTGAGCCAGTTGGCTTACCTGCTATCAATTTGATCTCCGACAGAACCAATTGCATTTTGGAAAATGGCCATGCCATTGTAAGCGTACTTGGTGAAACCGAAGGTTATTTATTCGAATGGTATGATACTCGGGATCCATTAAACGTCGCGTTTACTGGTAGTGAGATAACGACGCTAGACAGTGCTGACTATGTAGTCCAAGCCACGCTCTTATCTACAGGTTGTAAGTCAGACCCATCATCCATATCTGTCCAATATGAAATCACTGATCCAATATTTGATATCTATACGCAAAACTCTCTTTGCTTGAGAACGGGAGATGGTTCGACTAATCAGTTCAATGGGTATGCGGACTTAAGGTTTGAATTCAGTACAGGTATAGACAGTATTGTTTGGACTTCTCCATCTGATGAAATTCAAACATCCTCATTCTATGAGCCACTTGGCGATGCAGCCCCAGGCATATGGAATGTGTGGTTCAGAGCGGAAAATGGTTGTGATTACAATAAGGATTTTGAAATTGAAACAGCACTTAAAATTTATAATGGTGTCTCTGCAAATGGAGATGGCGCCAATGAATTTTTCTTAATTGATTGTATTAATCTCTATACTAATAACAATGTGAAAATTTATAATAGAGATGGTCTCCTTGTTTATGAAACAGATCAATACGACAATTTCGAAAATAGATTTGAGGGTAACTCTAATGTTGGATCCTCGAAATTACTTCCTAGTGGCACTTATTTCTATATCGTTGATCGCGGTAATGGATCAGATGTTGTGAAGGGGTATGTTGAATTAGTTCGATAACTTTAAGAAACAATGAGAAAATTAATATTTGTACTTCTTATAGGAATAGCCTTTTCGGGTCAAACCCAAATGCGTGGTTTGACTTCAACCTATCCTTTTAACGGGCTACTTATCAATCCTGCTTACGCAGGAAGTCTCAATTTACTTTCAGTAACTGGAGTACATCGAGAACAGTGGGTCAACATTGAGGGAGCACCTGCTCATCAGGCGTTTACCGCTCATTCATCGTTCGCATCAAATCGTATAGGCTTGGGACTTATGGTAACCCGTGACGTTATTGGTGTCACTGAAGGAACTTCGTTATATACAAGTTACGCTTATAAAATAAGGACAAGCGTTGGTATACTTTCGCTAGGACTTCAAGGCGGTTTTGATAATCGTAGGGCCGATTATACTAAGTTAGATTTATTGGACGCTGACCCCTTACTTTCTGGAGTACAAACAAGGTTTACACCAAATTTTGGAACAGGGCTATATTTTGCCAACCCCAACCTATACATCGGAATCAGTTCCCCTTTCTTACTGGAAAATAGAACCATAATCAACACGGGAGAAAATGTACCAACAGATGCTCGAGAGAGCCGATATTATTTCGCGACTGCAGGAGTCATATTACACCTTACTGATTTGATTAAAATAAGCCCTTCGGTCTTGGCTCGAATACAAGAAGATAACCGGCCTACTTTTGAGTTAACAGGAATGGTCATATTCGATGAAATTGCCTATGCCGGAATCAGCGTTAGAACATCTAAAGACATTGCATTTATTGGCCAATTAATTCTTAACGAAAACTTACGTGTAGGATACGCTTACGACGTAACGACCTCTCCTATTGGCAATTCATCAGCCGGCTCACATGAAATTCTATTGAACTATAGAATCAAGCTTAGAAATTACAAAAAAGACCCTCAATGTCCTGTTTACTTTTGATTGCTCCCGCTCAAATCTGTTAGCAAGGTATTTACAAGGGACAATAGCAAACTAAATAATAACGCCCACCAGAATCCATTGACTTGAAAACCAGGCATAATACTATCGGCCAAAAGAATCATGACTGCATTTATTACCAGAAGAAAAATTCCCAAAGTTAATATTGATAAAGGAATGGTCAGTATTATAAGAAGAGGCTTAACGGTAACATTTAAGAGTGACAATACAATTGCTACGATAAACGCAGTAAAAAAACCATCTACACTAACCCCAGGTAGAAGATAAGAAACCACAATAACAGCTACAGCGGTAATAATTAGTTTTAAGAAAAAATTCATTGGATATTATATTTAGCTGAAAGAATATTAAGGTGATGCTGCACATGGCCAGCGGTAATAAATATTAGAGCTCGGACAGAGAAAGTGACACCACTGGCAATACCGCGTTTATCAAACTCAGCATCACTGAATGATTCGAAAAGCGCAATATTCGACAATCTTAGCCCTTCGAATTCCATTTTAAAGGAAGCTATTTCTCTATTTATAAACTTTCCAGTCTCTACATATTCGTCTTGATCGAATCCAGGGAGACTCTGGCTATCTCCTCTTGAAATGCAAAGTGCGCGATAACTCATCACTCTTTCCACATCGATTATATGCCCGAGGACCTGCCCCACCGTCCATTTACCTTTTGCATAAGCATAATCCAAATCTTCCTTTGACAGGTCGCTAAACAGACTAAGCAACTGTATCTTTTGATTTTTGAGGAAACTCAATAAATCTCCCTCCGGTACGGCCTCAACATATCCTTGATAAAATGGAGCATATTCATTATTTTCCGGTTTCTTCATCTTCCTTAAACCAACTGGCATATTTTATATAATTTTTACTTATTCGAGTGAGCATCTCTGCATTTTTCCCAGAGATGTCTTTTACTTTTTTTGCGGGAACTCCTGCATAAAGAGAATTTTCTTCTACGATAGTTCCTTCAAGAATCACCGCTCCAGCTGCAATAATAGATCCTCTCTTTATCACAGCCCCATCCATCACTATTGCCCCCATTCCAATCAAAACATTGTCTTCTAATGTGCAGCCATGAATCATGGCATTATGCCCAACAGAAACATCATTCCCTATTTTTGTTGCTGCTTTTTCAAATGTCCCATGTATGGTCACATTATCCTGAATATTTGTCCGATCTCCTATTTCAATAGCATTAACGTCTCCACGGACAACTGCGTTGAACCATATGGTGCATTTTTCACCTGTCCTCACCTGTCCTACTACGGTTGCATTTTCAGCGAGCCAACATTCTTTTCCAAATTCCGGAGTATAACCACGTACAGTTTTTATTAAAGCCATAATTTTGAATTTTAAATTACATTCAATCAATGAAATATATTATCCAAATATCAATAATATTTTATTCAATTATTCTTCTGGGGAGTTGTGAAAAACCACCCATCTCAGATGAAAAAACCACTTTTTTAGCACTAGACTCTAGCAAAATACTTTATGTTGACACCATTAAGTCAGTATTTACATGGATCGCGCAAAACGAGAATCAACTCACTGATGGTAGTTTAAACTTATCTAATGGATACTTAGTTGAACTAAACGACTCCACTATGATTGCTGAGTACGGCATTTCATTGATGGGTAGGTTAATGAAAGATTCGATGAATAGCACCTTTAATAATAAATCGATAACCATCAAAATTGATAATATTATTCCTATTAGCGAGGTAAACTATGCCAAAATCGATTCAACATTCTATTTAGAAAAACCTACTCACATTTTCATTGGCTCGTTTAATATTGATGATTTGAGTATTAAAAAATCATTCCCAATATTCTTTACCAAAACAGATACAAGTTTTATGATGCAGGCAAAGTTTTCCATTGACAATGAAAGCATCAAATCACCGAAAAAAACCACCAATTACAAATTCGGCTATAGAATTGAAGGTGGAAGCATAAATTAACCTGACATTGTGTCACGGAGTACTTAGTGATTTATATCTTTGTGGTCTTCTTCAGTGGAACATTAGCAATGTTCGATTGAAAAATTTAACATAACAAACGGAGCAGAAATAATGAAAGATCTCATTGCAGATATTGATATAGTTGATCCATCACTTGATAACACACTTACCACAGAGGTTAAAATCTCCAAAAAAGGTAACGAAAAGGCTGCTAAAAAACTTTATATAGAAAGTTACGGTTGCCAAATGAATTTTTCTGACAGTGAAATAGTCACATCTATTTTAAAGAAAGATGGCTTTGATACTACTGATGATTTCGAACAAGCAGATGTAATTCTGTTAAATACCTGCTCTATTCGTGAAAAAGCAGAAATCACTGTAAGAAAAAGGCTTACACAATTCAACAGTTATAAAAAGAACAAACCTGAGATAACCATTGGTGTGTTGGGATGCATGGCAGAGCGTTTGAAATCAAAACTGCTAGAAGAAGAGAAAATAGTAGACATTGTCGTGGGTCCAGACGCTTATCGCGACCTACCAAATTTGGTACAACAAGCTGAAGATGGTAATAAAGGTGTGAATACATTTTTATCAAGGGAAGAAACTTATGCCGATATATCACCCGTAAGACTAAACTCTAATGGTATCACCGCATTTATTTCTATTATGAGAGGATGCGACAATATGTGTTCGTTCTGTGTTGTACCATTTACAAGAGGAAGAGAAAGGAGTCGTGATCCGCACTCTATCATAGCTGAAGCTCAGGATTTATTTAGTCAAGGATATAGAGAGGTGACACTTCTTGGACAAAATGTAGATTCCTACAAATGGTCAGAGGAAGAAAACAACAAAGCTCGTCTTGAAAAACAGGACATCAATGAAGTTGTTAATTTCGCGAATCTATTGAAATTAGTTGCTCAAGTAAACCCTAATCTAAGGATTAGGTTTTCCACTTCACATCCAAAAGATATTACCGATGAAGTGCTACATACTATGAAGCAATTTGACAATATCTGTAAATACATTCACTTACCTGCACAAAGCGGTAATTCTCGGGTATTGGAAATGATGAATCGCACATATGACAGAGAATGGTATATCAATCGCGTCGATGCTATAAGAACTATTTTGGGCGAGGACTGTGGTATCAGCTCAGACATGATTGCTGGATTTTGTAGTGAAACAGAAGACGAACATCAGGATACAATCACATTAATGGATTATGTGAAGTACGACTTTTCCTATATGTTCTTTTATTCTGAGCGTCCAGGCACATTGGCCGCCAAAAAGTATGAAGATGATATCCCATTATTAATCAAAAAAAGAAGACTCCAAGAAATAATTAACAAACAACAGGCAATCTCACTCGAAAGAAACAAAAGAGATATTGGAAAAACATTCAATGTGTTGATTGAAGGCACATCCAAAAGGTCAAACGAAGACCTTCAAGGAAGAAATACTGCAAATAAAGTAGTTATTTTTAAAGATAAAGGTTTCCAAAAAGGTCAATATATAGAAGTGAAAATACACAATTGCTCTACAGCCACATTATTTGGTGACGCGATATAATTATGGATTATAGTCAAGACCCAGAGGTACAGCCTATAAAACAACGATTTGGCATTATCGGAAATTCCCCTAAGTTGAATTATGCGATAAGAGTGGCCATGCAAGTTGCGCCTACTGATATGTCCGTATTGATCAGCGGTGAAAGTGGTTCTGGAAAAGAATCATTTTCAAAAATCATTCATAGTCTTTCGAGTAAAAAACATGGACAATTTATCGCTATAAACTGTGGTGCTATTCCGGAAGGCACGATTGATTCGGAACTATTTGGACATGAGAGAGGAGCCTTCACAGGTGCCCATGAAGGTCGCAAAGGATATTTTGAAGTGACAAATGGAGGCACCATTTTCCTTGATGAAATAGGCGAAATGCCTGTAAACACACAAGCAAGACTATTAAGAGTTCTAGAAAATGGAGAATTTATAAAAGTTGGTTCTTCTAAAGTGCTAAAAACAGAAGTGCGTGTAATTGCGGCCACTAATGTCAATTTGAATGATGCGATTAAAAAAGGAAAATTCCGTGAAGACCTATACTATCGACTCAATACTGTGCCTATATATGTGCCCGCACTACGTGAGCGTGATAGAGACATCCTATTGTTGTTTAGGAAGTTTGCCTCGGACTTTTCGGAAACATACAGAACCAAACCTATAAATTTAAATGAAGAAGCTTCTGAAATACTTATAGGCTACCGTTTCCCTGGTAACATTCGACAGTTGAAAAATCTTGTAGAACAAATGAGCGTTCTGGAGATGGACCGAAAAATTACCGCAGATAAACTTCGAAAATATCTTCCTGGCAAAATGAATGCATTACCTGCGTTGGTCAGTAAAAACGAAAAGGAAGATAATTTCTCAGAGCGTGACATTCTTTATAAGGTATTATTCGATTTAAAAAGTGACGTTTCTGAGATGAAGCAGCTGGTTCACCAAATCTTAAGAGACGACTCAAGCAAAAGTGAAATTTTATCAGAACATGAACGTTTATTCACTGATCTTGATGCTGATTCTTATGAGTCAAATGATCAAGAGAAAAAAGAAGCTTCTTCATTACAACCTCTGCGAATCGCGCAAGGAAAACCTACCGAAGAAGATTACGAAGAAATCGAAGACATATCCCATGAAACAGAAGAGGATTATTCTTTGTCTTTAGAAAAGAAAGAAAAAGAAATGATCATCATGGCCTTGAAAAAAAATAAGAATAAACGTAAATACGCTGCGCAAGATCTTGGCATTTCAGAAAGAACTCTATATAGAAAGATTAAACAATATGAATTGGAAAGTATTTAGTCTATCATTCGTCTTAGCTTTTATTATTCAAAGCTGTGGCGTTTATAGTTTTACTGGTGCGAGTATTTCTCCGGATATAAAGACCATAAGTATTGGTACATTTTACAATAATGCGGCACTCGGTCCATCGAATATGTCCGTTCTTTTAACAGAGAGCGTAAAAGATTACTACCAACAAAACACCAGTCTTTCACTCGTTGAAGTCAATGGTGACTTACAGCTAGAGGGCTACATAAGCGATTACACCATCACTCCAGTAACAGCAAATGCTGGTGGCAATGATGGCGTAGACTATGCTTCACTGTCTAGAATTACCATTCGAGTCTTTTGCTCCTATGTCAATACGCAAGACGATGAATTCAATTTTGAGAAGAATTTTTCCTTTTTCGTAGACTTTGACCAAAATACTGAAGACCTCAGTAGCAATGAAGAAGATTTCGTCCAGCAAATTTTTGATCAAATCATATTAGATATATTTAACGCTTCAGTAGCAAATTGGTAGTATTTCTTTAAATTTAGACTATAATCAAGCCAATTCAACGCAGTGAACAAGCAGAAATTCGTCGATTTTCTTAGAAGTCCTCACCATATATCAGATAAAGATCTAGAGGAAATTCAACATACCATAAGTGAATTTCCATATTTTCAATCCGCCAGAACGATACTTGCCAAGGCAAGTAAGATCAAAAGCCTACCGAGCGCCAAGACAGAAATCACAAGAGCATCGATTTACGCAACGGATCGATCCCATCTTAAAAAATATATTGTTGGTGACTTAATATTTCTGCGTCCACTAAATGTTCATGACTCACACGAAGGCGAAAAAAATCGACTAGAAAACAAACTTGTAGCGCTCAATATAGCAAACGAAACTAGCCCTACAGCTGAAGAAAAACACATAGAACAACCTGATCACAAAACTTCAGGTCAAGAGCCACAAATTGTCGAGACAACAACTAATGCTAATTCGGCTTCCGAAAGAGAAGTAGAAAAAGTACCAGCGGTAAAAGAGGAGGATAAAACTAGCGAAGACAGTCCTGTTGATCATAAAAAAGAGTTCATAACAGAAAAAGAAGTAACTCAAGAAAACCAACAAATCAGTCAGCCAAACTTTGAAAATGGGGAGAATTCCAATGAGCTGGTTATTCCTGATAATCCTGAAAGTGATCTTGATCACCTCATCGAAAATATATTCGCTGACATCAAAGATCTACAGATGAACAGAGCGAAACTTGTGGCGCTCGAAAAAAAGATTGAGGAAGAGGACGCAGTAAATGATGCGGTAGAAAAAGCAACCAAAAAAGCACAAGAAAAAGGAACAATTACTGAATCAATTAACCCTAAAGAGGACGAGATTTCAAAAACGACAGAGGAAAAAAAAACTAAAGTCGAAAATAGCCTAACTGAGGTCAACTTAAGCGAAGACAACCTAACGGATCACTCAGAAAATACGGATAATGATGAGTCTGCAAAAGAGACAAACTCAACAACTACCGTTGAAGAAGAAGAAAGTGGTAATGCTAAAGACGAAATTATAGGCTCAACTCCAGTCGAGCCTGAAGCGGATACTTCAGATGCCGAAACTCAAAAGCCATCTCCAAGAAAACCAAAAGCAAAAAGAAGGCTGTCAAAAAAAACACCAGTTAAAAAAGTAGATACTAAAACAACAATATCTAGCAAAAAGGTCATCAAAGGAGAAAGTGCAATAGAAAAAGCGGCTGCCAAAATGCGTGCTTCTGGTAAAATTAAAGAGAATCAAGGTCCTGAGATAAAAAAAGGAGAGTCAAAAGTTAATAATACTCCTCCTGAAAAAATCATTAAGACCTATATCAGAAAAAGATCTTCAGAACGGACATCTGAAAGCGAAAGCAAGGCAAACTCTGAGGAAAAAGGTGGGGACAAAGACGACAAGCCTGGCCCTGCCGTCCAAGGGGAGCCAAATGATATTATTGAATCATTCATAAAGAATCAACCAAGTATTTCACCAAAAAAAGATAGTCTAGAAATCAGCCTAGGCGACCTTTCTATCAGAAGCACAGAGTTCAACCCTGAGGTTGCCTCTGAATATTTGGCAGAAATATTCTTAGAGCAAAACATGACGAATAAGGCAATTTCAATATATGAGCAACTAATTTTGACATTCCCTGATAAATCGACTTACTTTGCAGCCATTATAAAAAAATTGAAAGACTAGAAGATGTACGCATTAGTTGTTACCTTAATTATTATCACAGCTTTGTTGTTGGTGTTGGTTGTATTAGCTCAAAATCCAAAAGGAGGAGGGTTATCTAGTCAATTCGGTGGCTCTGGCTCTGCCCAAGTAATGGGAGTTAAAAAGACCGGAGATATCCTTGAAAAACTAACATGGGGATTCGCAATTGGCTTATTGGCCTTGACCCTATCAACGAATTTATTAATTGACACGAAACAAAGCGACAGTATATTATCTCCTAATATAGAAAGTGCTCAGGACCAAGTGATCATACCTTCGCAATCTATCCAGTCAGATGATTCTGGCTTAGAGGATCTTGGACTGGAAGCGCCAAGCGATTCTTCAAACTAAGAAGATAGAAAAACACAATTGATTAGCAGTCGTTTCATAACAGGAGCGACTGTTTTTGTTTGTGGACAGCCAATATGCAATT
>JBLIIJ010000102.1:0-12682 GCA_047635055.1 Cyclobacteriaceae bacterium
ATATATATATATATATATGTTCTGTTAAATAGGACCAATTTCATTTGGGCGCGTTTGCCTGACTAGCCATCCGTATAGGTTGAAGTAAGAGCTAGCCGTCAGCAGAAGAGACTGTCCTCATTTGCTGACGGCTTACAACATTGAGCCATTCAGAAGTCTGTTCCGAAATAACTTTAGGAAATAAAGATAAGAATCAAATAACCAATGAGCTATACTCATAGTGGAACGCAGAGTATTCATGTATTCTCCATTGATCAAAAGGTTTTTAAAAAAAAACGGAGTAGGGGAATGTTTTCTTTAGGCATATTACAGAAAACATAAAGTATAATTCGACCATACATTTCCTTATATCTAATTTTTTTTAAGTCACTAATAGGTGTCATTATCTCATGTATGCCATGAAAAGATGTCAGTGCATTATGCTTGATTATTTAGTTGATGAAATGCAACGATCCTTAATGAATTGATCTACAAGCACATACGTTTTGGTGTAACCTATCGGAAACCTTCCAGCCATGATCATTTGACAATTATATATCATTTCATCACCAGATGAAATATCATTAAAATCACTGGAGGGTTTTAGTGCCATTCCACAATTACTGGGTTTTGAAAAATCCAATAATGGGTCTTGAATAATTTGGGTGATTTCTCTTCTTATTTTCTCTACAAGGGACTTGTTGTTTAATTGGTTTTTCAGGTCTTCTCCTAGAACGAGTTCAAGATCACGGCCAATATCCTGTCCTTGTCGCGTAATACCAGCAGAATCCAGTTTGAAATCATTGGTATAAAAAGTATGGATGGTACCAATCATTACGAAATCATCGATTTCATTGAATCTTAGATTTTCATAAGAATCCATGGGAGTTCCATCAGCAAGAATGAATTCACCTATGGGTCGCTCTAGTATATCATACCAGATCTCATGCTCCTGATATTCATACCCTTTCATTAATGTACCCTCTGGGTTGTCATTAGGCACACATTGTATATATGCAATCGCAGATTTTGCCAAATAGTGAAATCCGCTACTTTCCCGAAGAAACGGCAACTTATATTCTTTCTGTAACTCCCATCTGCCCTGGTATTTGTAGCATTCAAAATTACAATCATAGGGCAATTCACGAAGACCCATATAAGGATTGATGAAGTTGGATTCAAAGGACCACTTCAACATGTCATATCTGGAAGAGGTCGGAGGCTCGCTCTTAAATAAAGTAAGCAGTACATAAACAGTAATACTACTTATCAAGAGGCCGGCAATGAAAATGATCAAACTCTTCCTTGGGGAAGCAAATGCCTTTGAGGGATCTACATCAAGTTTGCTAAACTTTTCTTCATAGGCGATGAGTTTTAGTATCCTGTCAGCATTTTGGTTTGCTCGTTGGTATTCACCATCCGTTGCGTGCTGATTGATGAGTCTTGAAAACTGCGCATCACTGTATCCAAGCTCTCTAGCAATTGATGAATTTGAGCCCTTAACGAATTGCCGGGTACTCAAATCAAAGTCCCCATAAAGGATTTTGAGTTTGATAATTAAGGTTTCAAATGTGACTGCAGAATCCATTTAGCAAGGTTTTAACGATATCTAGTTGTTGAAAATCGTTGAAAGTTAACAAAAATTAATAATTATTAATAAAGCAATGAAAGAGATGTTTGATTACAATATCATTAAACCAGTATTTCATCAAAACTAATTTTTTACGAATATGATAAAATCACTAGTGGGTTCAATCTTCTGCTTATTTGTTATTGTCGCTCATGCTCAAGTAGACATATCAGGAAAAGTGGTAGACGCGGATAATGCGGCTATAATAGGAGCAAACATTATAGAGCAGGGCACTTCGAATGGGACAATTACTGATATCGATGGTAATTTCAGGTTATCGGTTTTGTCAAATCAATCCGTTTTGGAAATTCGCTCAGTGGGTTTCAAAGTGATTAAACAAAAGGTAGGATCGCAGACGAAATTCGCCTTTAATATGGAAGAGGATGTTACTGAGTTAGGTGAAGTCGTCATCACGGCACTTGGTTTTGAAAAGAATGCAGATGAGGTAGGTTATGCTAACACCCAGGTTAAAAGCGAAACGATAATAAAAGCAGCAGAACCCAATTTACTAAATTCCTTATCCGGTAAGTCGACAGGTGTGAACATCCGAAGGAATTCGGGAGATCCTGGAGCGGGAGCTTATATTCAGTTGAGAGGAGCCTCCACCTTAGGCGGAGGTGGGCAGCCACTGATCGTCGTTGATGGCGTACCAATAAGCAATGATAATGTGGGAACAAGCCAGATTGCGCAACAATCAAGACTAAACGATATTAATCCCAATGACATACAAAATGTAAGTATACTCAAAGGAGCGCCTGCCGCTGCACTCTGGGGAACGGCAGCTTTGAATGGGGCAATTGTAATTACCACTAAAAGTGGAAAGTACAGCCAGAAGCTTAAAGTATCAGTCAAATCCACTTACTCGATTGATGAAATAAATAGAAGATTTCCCCTTCAGTCCAGATTTGGTCAAGGTAATAATGGTGAATACAATCCTTCCGCTAGAGATTCTTGGGGAGATAAAATAGCTGATCGTTCAGGTGGAGCGGACGAATTTGATACTTCTGGTGAGTTTTTCTTGGATCAAGGGGGTCGTACTTATTATCCTATCCTTGCTAAAAATTCGCAAAAGACTTTCAATGATGAAAACTTTGATCAGGTATTCCAGACAGGACACTTCTTCGAGAACTCGGTAAGTATGACTGCTGGAAATGAAACTGGAAATGTCTTCTTCAGTTTGAGCGACATGGATCAGGAAGGAATTATCGCTAATAATTCGGATTACCGAAGGACTACAGCACGTCTCAACATTGAGCAAATATTAAATAACAAAATTACTTTAAATGTACGATCTGCATACACTAAGACTACATCTAACAGGATAAGAAGAGGGGCACAATCTTCTGGCTTATACCTAGGACTCTTGAGAACACCAGCAGATTTTGAAAGTGCAGGATACAGAGGAAGTTATTTTGAGGGACCTGACGCGTCTCCAATCGAAAACAGACATAGATCTTATCGCAGTTATTTGGGAGGCTCCACTAACCCCGTATACAACCACCCATTGTGGACTACCAAGGAGCAAGAAGATGTGGCTGATGTTGATCGATTCATCAATAACATCAAATTGACCTATTCCCCTACAGACTGGCTGGAAGTATTTGCAAGAGTAGGTTTGGATACATACACGGAGGAGCGCGTTCAGTTCTTCACTCCAGGATCTGCATCTGGCACATTTCGAACTGGACTTTTTGAAAGAGAAATTAGAAAGAATTCTATCCTTAATACGGATTTAATAGCAAGAGCTTCTCAGCGAATTGGTTCGGATTTCAATCTCTCCGCATTGGTCGGATTCAATTACAATCAGAGACAATCAGTAATATCTAGTAATGAAATTGCCAATTTCATACAGTTTGCGGATGTATCCGGCAGAACTCGCGACATGGACAATGCGCTCCCTGAGAATAGGTCAGCCACTAGCGTAACAGGTGAAACCAGAACAGCTGCAGTTTACACAGAAATTACTTTTGATGCATTCGATCAGCTCTACGTCACTGGTACGCTGAGAAGCGAAGCAGTTTCCACTTTCGGTAGCCAAGCTGACCCTACTTTTCTATTCCCTTCAATATCTGTTGCGTGGCAATTTACTGACTTGATAGATGCAAAATTCTTCAGTTTTGGTAAGCTAAGAGCTTCTTATGGAGAGGTGGGACAAGCACCTGGTAGATACGCCACCAATAATGAAATTGTACAGCCTAGCTACTCGGATGAGTGGGGAGGAAATTTAGCTGTTGGCCTATACGGAACAGGTGGCTTTACACCTGGTGTTGCACAAGGAAATCCAAACCTAAGACCAGAGAGAAAAAAAGAATTTGAAATTGGAACAGATTTAAGATTCTTAGATAATAGGTTAACCTTCAGTGGAACATACTATAATAACATAACGGAAGACCTCTTATTGCAAGTACCAATAGCCAATACAAGGGGGTATGATAGGACAGTTTCAAATGGGGCTGATATTGAAAATCAAGGTCTTGAGTTAGACCTTGGGTACAGCATTATTAGAAAAAAGGACTTCAACCTAGGAGTTAATTTCTTATATACCAAGAATACTAATTTGGTAACTAACCTACTTGATGTGGAAACATTACCCTTAGGCGGTCTCTCTGCAGTAAATGCTCGTATTGTAGAAGGTCAGCAACTTGGTGTTTTATTTGGTTCGAGAACCCTGAGAGATGATGCAGGAAATATCGTACTTGACAGAAATGGATTCCCGCAGCAAGATGAAGAAGAGGGAGTCATCGGAGATCCAAACCCAGACTGGAGAGGTTCATTCATGACCTCCATGAAATACAAAAATTTTAGCCTCAACTTACTCTTTGAAACCTTCCAAGGTGCTGACATTTATGCAGGTACCAAGTCCGTACTCTACAACTTAGGTACCTGGGGAGCCTCAGCAACAGAGACTACCACCAATCAAAACTTGCTAGACTACAATGGAAATGTCATTCCTGCTGGAAGCACTTTCCGAGGAGTTGTGCAAGATTTTGGTGCAGGACCAGTAGCGCTTACCGAAGCATGGTATCAGGGAGATGGCGGATTCTTCAGTGGAGGAAATGACGAACTCTACATAGAAGATGGCTCCTGGACGAGGCTTAGGGAAATTAGCCTTAGCTATAGAATGAACGGTGATCTAATAAAGAAAGCTGGTTTCGAGTCGGTTCAAGTTACTGCAACGGGTCGTAACCTCTTCCTATGGACGGAATTCGAAGGAAATGATCCGGATACCAACTTAGAAGGAGTGAGTCCTGCTGGGGGGATTGATTATTTCAATAATCCAAGTACCCGATCTTATGTTTTTTCTATCCTATTGAACTTTTAAATAAAGAAAAAGATGAAATTATTTAATAAAATACTTTTAGGATCGCTCGTCTTCAGTTTCATTGCCTGTGAGAATTTGGTAGATGGGGAGGGCGATATAAATATCAATCCGAACAACCCAACAAGTACCGGATATCAGAATATCCTGATAACTGCCGAGGTTGGAACCATGATTCTTCAGAATGGGGAATCTGCACGTAGAGCTGGTATATTCGCTGGTACGCATACTGGAATAGATCGTCAACATCAAGGGTACACAAGTTACACAGTGACCACTCCAGACTTTGATGACTTGTGGGACGATGTTTTTATTAACAGCTACAGAAATGCCAAATTTTCAGAAGAAGCGGCATTAGAAGAAGGGATCACTGGTGTTACCATAGGCATCACGCAGGTGCTTCAGGCGCTGGCTTTAGGTACAGGGACTTCTTTGTATGGAGATATTCCTTTTGATGAACTGATAAATATCGCCTTCGAAAACCCCGCTTTTGAGCCGCAAACTACCGTTTATTCAAAAGTTCAGGGTCTGCTCGACATAGCGATTGTCAATCTCAGTGCAGGCATTGGAAGGCCAGCGAGTGGAGCTGATGTCTTTTTCGATGGGGATCCAGAAGCTTGGACTCAAGTGGCTTATACGCTCAAAGCGAGATATCATATGCACACTGGCGACTATGATTTGGCCTATGTTGCGGCGCAAAATGGGGTTAATAGTCCTGAGAACTCATTAAATGCCCCTCATTCCAATGCGCTGGAAGCGTCTAATCTGAATTGGCAGTTTTTTGCCAATGGCTCCAGAGGACCAGACCTTGTAGTTTCCGACTTTATGATCAATCTGGTTTCTCCATCCTCTGCTACTTCGAGAGGTAATGCAAAAACAAACGAAACGGGTAGATACAACTTCCTCTTCGAGTCTAATGCAATTGGTTTCCAACCAAACCAGAGTCCTAATGGGCTAGCAGGACAAACCGTATCAGAACCTATTACGTCCTACCAAGAGAACCTATTGATATTGGCTGAATCAGGATATCGTTCGGCAGACTTCAACACTGGTCTTGGACACCTCAATGACTTCCGATCATTTATGGCAAATGGAGGTTACCTCGTGGAGCCCGACTTGACAACTGTCCAGTACGATGATTACGTTACTGCTGACTTTGACAATGGCGGTATTGAAAACATAGATGGACTCGCCTCTGGAGATGCTTTACTGAGAGAAATACTAGAGGAACGATATATTACATTGTTTAGTCAGATAGAAGTATTTAATGATACTAGACGAACGGAGAACGAAACCTTAGTACGTGTACCTATCTCACCAAATACGGGGGATAATCTGCCACAACGATTTATATATGCACAGTCAGAGATAGATAGAAACAGTAATACACCAGACCCTTTACCAAAGCTATTTGACAAAACTGAAGTAAATCAGTAAGCCTTGATGAAAAATTCTTTGAAAAAGTATTTATCTGCCACTTGGCTATTATTCCTTGTATTGAGCGCTTATGCCCAAGGCAAGGATGATACGCTCAGGGTTCTCTTTGTGGGAAACAGTTATACCTATTTTTGGAATCTCCCTCAGACCGTAGAAGCCATGGCGATCTCTATGAATATCCCCCTTATAGCAAGACAATCAACTGCAGGAGGAACAAACTTGAAGCAGCACTGGCTTGGCGAGGAAGGGTTGAATTCAAAAGCAATTGTAGCGCAAGGAATTTGGGATGTGGTGGTACTGCAAAACCATAGCAGAAGCACCCTAGATACTCCAGATGAGTTTACAGAGTATGGCCTGAAGTTTATTGATTTGGTAAAGAGCATTGGTGCCAAACCGATCCTTTACCAGACATGGGCTCGTGCCTTTAATCCCTTGATGCAGCAAACCATCACCAAAGGATATGAGCAACTGGGAACACGTGCAAATGTAGAGGTGGTTCCTATTGGGGAACTGTGGAAAAAGGCCATCAGTCTAAGACCTGATCTGAATTTATACGATCCCGACAAAAGCCATCCTTCACCTATCGGCACTTACCTCAACGCTACTGCTTTCTTCAAGTATTTGACTGGCAATAACGCCATAACACTAGATAAAAGGATCACTGATATCGACCGGAATGGTCAAAAGATATATCTCTCCATTATGACTGAGCAAAACGCAACATTTATTCAACAACTGGTAGACGAATTTATAGAGTTGCCAAAAGAAAATAGGAGTTATGGAAAATAAGAAACGAACCATAGCCATCATCCTCGGACCGCTTGCCTTCTTACTATTAGAGAGCATGGGTAAGCCAGCAAGTATGAACATCAATGCCTATCATGTGCTCACTACTACTGTTTGGATTGCTATATGGTGGGTTTTCGAGGCTGTACCCATCGCCGTAACGGCACTCTTGCCCATCATTCTCTTTCCTATTACGGGAGCATTGGATTTGGGCATTACAACAGCGGCTTTTGGCCATAAGTACATATTCTTATATCTGGGTGGATTCATATTGGCGATCGCAATAGAACGATGGAATCTCCATCGCAGAATAGCGCTTAATATCATCAGTATTATCGGTACGGATATCTCCAAAATTATGCTAGGGTTCATGCTGGCTACTGCCTTCTTATCCATGTGGATTTCGAATACGGCAACTTCCGTCATGATGCTTCCTATAGGTATGGCAGTGGTTAGACAATTTCAAGCTGCCGCTAATGATGAAGAATCTTCTAGTCGGTTTGGAAAGGCACTCATGTTGGCCATAGCCTACAGTGCGTCTATTGGTGGATTCTCTTCCCTTATAGGAACACCTCCCAACCTTGTACTGGCGGGTATTCTAGAGCAGGTCTATAACTATAAACTAAGCTTCTTTCAATGGATCAAGTTTGGTTTTCCTATCTCCGTGGTGCTACTATTCATCTGCTGGAAGTACTTGACCAAGTATGCGTTTAAGTTCAAGCTGAAAACACTCCCTGAAGGTCGAGAAGAAATTCAGAAAATGATAAAGGCACTAGGCCGAATTAGCTACGAAGAAAAAGCAGTATTGATCGTTTTCGTGCTAACTGCTACTGCATGGATGATGAGATCACTCATAGAACGCTTGGTGCCAGCCATCGATGATACGATCATCGCTATGACCGCAGCGATTATTCTCTTTGTGATCCCTGCCAAGGATAGATCAAGAGCGATTGTCAATTGGGAAGAAGCCAAGGAGCTTCCTTGGGGCATCATCTTGCTCTTTGGGGGAGGTATGGCACTTGCCAAAGGTTTCACAGAAACCGGACTAGCCGATTGGATAGCCGCGCAGTTGACCAATATGGATGGTCTCTCTATGATACTACTCATTCTAGTGTTAGTGACTATCGTCAACCTGCTCACTGAGATTACGTCTAACCTAGCAACTACTGCCATGTTATTACCAGTATTGGCACCTATGGCCGTATCTTTTGACATACATCCTTTAATGATCATGGTGCCAGTGACAGTGGCCGCATCTTGTGCATTTATGCTTCCCGTAGCGACTCCACCGAACGCTGTAGTTTTCGGTTCAGGGTATTTAAGAATACCAGACATGGTGCGCGCTGGGGCAATTATGAATGCGATTTCAATCGTGATAATAACCCTAGCAACTTACTTCTTACTTCCATTATTATGGAAAATTGACCCCCAGGGTTTCCCAGATATTTTCAGGAACAACAATTATTGATTAAGCAAAAATGACAATGAAACGTATAATACAGAACTCAGCAATTACACTTTTGTCTACATTAATATTCCTATTCGGATTGTCCTCTTGCGAGGAGGAAGAGTTGGCGAAAGATGAAAGTTTTTCCTCGAACGAATTCAGAATCCTCAAAATAGAGGATGGTAATAATGTGCTTGAACAAGGAGAACAAGGCATCCCTGCCGCAGGCCTAGCGCTTGTGGTCACACTCTCTCATCCCGTAGAGCAAGGCACGCTGGCCGCTGGTTTTTCTGCTTCAGGTGATGCTAACTTCATCTTAACGCTAGACGAAACGAACTCCATCGCTACGCTGACCTTTGACCAATTGGACTATCAGACAATCTATACACTAAGCCTTGCGGCGGGTGTTTATGGTACGGATGGTGCTGACCTAAAGGAAGCTTCCGGCATTACTTTTAAAACAAGTGCTTTCATTGCGCCAGAGGTGACATTATCAGCGGAAAATAGGTCTCCAGCAGAGGGATCAGCAACGGAAGTAACTGCTACACTAAGTATGGTCACCACTGAAGCAGTAATTGTTAACCTTACCTTCGCTGGCACGGCTAAAATTGGAGAGGACTTCACCACCAACAGCCAGTCTATCACTATCAATTCTGGTGAAACATCCGGTTCAATCACCTTAACAGTAGTAGATGATGTGCTAGTGGAAGGGCAGGAATTTGTTGAGATTTCAATTATTAGCCTTGTTAATGGAGTAGATAATGGGCAAAATTTAGCTATTAACCTTATAGATAATGATGTTGCTATTGAATTATCGCTCAAAGGCATACTTGCCTTAGAGTGGACCACTTCTGGCACAAATGGGGGTAAGGCAATACACTTTAAAGCAGTCGAGGATATAGCAGATTTAAGTGCATATGCCATAGGCGTTGCGAATAATGGAGACGGTACAGATAGCATTGAATACCGGTTTCCATCAATATCAGTGGCGAGTGGCGATGATATATTACTCGTGAGAGAAGATGCAACGCTCTCTACCTATTTTGGAACTTGTGCCACAGTCTTTGAGCATGTGATCCAAACGGATGAAATGAATCAAAACGGAAATGATGCAATCGAGCTCTACAGTGGCACAACCATTATTGAAACTTATGGCGATGTAAATGTGGATGGTGCAGGCCAAGCGTGGGAATATTCTGGATCATGGGCATACAAGTTAGGCGGAGAATGGGTTTACGGTGGTGTCGGATGTGCAGCTTCTTCTGCTACATTTCTGGATTCAAATTGCACTTATCCAATATGTGCTAACGGCTTGCAAATGCAAGGGATAATGTCTTTCGAAACAGGAGTGGACGCTTCCAATAGAGAAAGAGGGATTCATTTGAGAGCCAATCGCGACATTGCAGATATCAGTGTTTTTGGGATAGGCATAGCGAATAATGGAGGCGGTAGTGATGGCAGAGAAATGGACCTTCCAGCAATCAGTGTAGCGGAAGGAGATAACATCTTGTTTATCAGAGATGAAGATATTGAAACAATAGAGGCCTATTTAGGCGCATGCTTTTCAAAATTTGATCATACGTTTGGAGACGCTGGTATCAATTTCAATGGAGATGATGGCGTTGAGCTTTATTTAAATGCTGATGTAATTGAAGTTTACGGAGATGTTGTAGATGATGGAACCGGTCTTTTCTGGGAGTACACTGGTTCATGGGCTTTTAAGCAGAATGGAGATAGCTGGACCTATGCGGGGGTTGACTGTGCCGCAGGTGCGGAAACGAATGCGTCTGCTGCATGTCCTTATATATTTTGTGAAAATTGACAAATAGATGATAATGCGCCACCTGATCTTGATTCAGGTGGTGCATTCAATCTCTAGTGGTAAAACTGATAGAAAATTCTCATGAAATTAATTATAAGATAAACTAGCTAATAATTGGAATGACGTTTAACAAAAGGTTTTTATTGATCACTGTTTTTATTCTTATCGTGGCGGGCTTTCTCTCTAACCTTATTCAAACCTCAGGAGGAAGTGTGACCGTTTATAGTATAAAAATCCCAACGCAGGATGGACAGTGGGTTTATGCTGATCTTTTTAAGCCCAAAAGTGCCACAAAAGATAATCCAGCACCATTGGTAGTGGTCATCCCCGGCTTCCAACGTTCAAAAGAAGCCCTTTCGAATATTGCCATTGAACTTTCTCGTAGAGGTATGGTCGCGGTTTCAATTGATCCTTATGCACAAGGTTTTTCCAGTTCCTCTATGCAAAGGAGGGCAGCTTCTAACGAAGGCTATGGCATGTTTGCATTGGTTGAATATTTTGCAGGTAATGATATTTTGAATTATGTTGACAAAAACCGAATAGGAGCAACAGGACATTCAGCGGGAGGAAATGCAGTAATTGCAGGTGCAAGGTATTTTGGTGAACAAGCCAAAAAAACTGGGAAACCGAGCAAGCTTCATGCTGTATATTGTTCAGGCTATGTGCGCTCTCTCACTGATCGTAACCTGAAGAATGCACAATCAAATATTGGAGCAGCGTACGCTTTTTATGATGAAGGTGCATACAGGAATGATTTTGGTCATGCAGACATGAAAAAAGCTCCTGAAGCACTGAGACTTATAAATTCAAGTTTTAAGGACAGTACAGATTTCGTTTCCGAGGTAGAGATTGGTCACTACTATGGGAACGCCGATGATCGCAATCTCAGGATCATGTTCAATGAAAAAACCATCCATCCTTTTCAGCCATATATGGTGGAAGCGACAGCCAACCAGCTGGAATATTTTGATCGTGTTTTTGAAATGAATGAAAGCATAAGCAGCACGAATCAAATTTGGTACTGGAAGGAGCTATTGGGTATTATTTCGATTATCGCAGGGCTTATCTCCATCATTCCAATTGGAAGATTACTACTGCGCACTTCCTATTTCCAAAACATTGTTCAGCAGATTCCTCCTGCACTACCTATTCCTAGTAAAAAAGGAACTTTGGTTTTTTGGGGATTATTTGTTTTTGCTGCACTTATTGCTTGCTTCTCGTATATCCCATTGGCAGAACTATCACAGGATATTTTTGTCGAAGCTTCGACAAGACGACAGACTTGGTTTTTCCCACAGCGGATGAACAATGCAGTGATGATGTGGGCCGTTTTTAACGGGACTATTGGCTTGCTCATTTTTTATCTCAGCCATAGGTTTTTTGGAAAAAGTCATGGGGTCAATAAGGACATGTGGGGTACAAAGATTAATAGACAAGAGTTATCACAGACCTTGTTATTGGCAGTGATCATTTTCTCAATTTTCTATTTGATGCTTTCTGGGATTTACTACATTTTCCATATTGATTATCGGTTTCTTTTTATGGGTGTTAGGGTATTTGGGGCCGACAGCTTAATACTATTGCTCATGTATGCGCCTATATTCTTTATATTTTTTTTATCAAACTCCCTGCGCGTCAATGCGGCGATGAGATTTGAAGGGCAACCTTTATGGAAAGACATTCTTACCATAGGATTTGGAAACTCGCTGGGGTTGCTCCTTATCGTAATTGTTCAATATGTCACATTTGCCTATACTGGCACAGTGAATTGGACAGATGGTTGGCTTTATGTCAATCTTCTTTTTGCTTTAGTGCCAATGATGTTTGTTCTACCAATTTTTAATCGATATTTCTTTCTTATGACGGGTAGGATATACCTAGGGCCTATTGTCACTTGTCTAATATTTATTATGATCCTACTTACAAATACGGTCGTGTATATTCCATTATGATAAACTAAAAAATGAAAAAGCAGAAGGATATTCATTTATCAAATAAATAGGGATAAACCCCATATAACTATAAAAAAAACCTCTAAATTTTTAAATAACAATCCATGAAATATAAACTACAACTAAGAATTTTCACCCTTGCGCTAACGATCTTCTTGATGGCCTTAACGTCACATGGACAAGATGCATTAGAGCTAAAAGGAGTGATGGCATTATCATGGACGACTTCAGGAACAAATGGAGGAAAAGCCATTCATTTGCGCGCCAAGGAAGACATAGCAGATTTAAGTATATATGCCATTGGTGTGAC
>JBLIIJ010000103.1:0-12528 GCA_047635055.1 Cyclobacteriaceae bacterium
CAATAGTAAAAGGGAGTTTGAGGAATTTGGTATTGATAAAAGCAAAACCGGCCGAGAGGATAATCAGCATGGTGATAATATTGAAAATACTCATGGTAGACTTTTAGGCGTTTAGAAAATCTGAAAAGCGAAGGATGGACCTGCTTATAGACAGTCAAAGTCAATTTCTTTGATCAGTCATAAGGACAACCAACAATCCTATTCCGCCATCAAATTTAGAGGCTAAACGGCTTAGGTGGATATCTTTTGGCAAGCAATCTGTTTTTTTAAATCCCATCTTCATCTTGTAGGCACTATTTTTTTATGCTTGCATCGAATAAAATGACAATGATCTGGCTTTATACCTCGTGCGCGTGTGCTTAGCTTGTTGATTTGAGCTCAATTTGGCCGGTGCAAATTTGGGCCGCCAATTCACAATGTAAGTCGGTGGTGTCAAATAATGGAATTCCTTTTACATCGTCTTGAGAAACTAACATTTTGATTTCAGTACAGCCTAAAATGATCCCTTCAGCTCCTCTTTGAGAGAGGTTTTTGATTGCCTGGATAAAATATTCTTTTGAAGATTGAGAAAAATTATGATGTGTCAATTCGTCAAAAATAATACGGTCTATTTCCTTTTTTTCGATTTCATTAGGACTCATTAGTTCAACTCCATATGCATGATAAGCGTCCACATAAAATGGGTCATTCATGACAGGATACGTTCCGAGCATGCCAATTTTTGTTTTTCCTTCGGACTTTATTTTCTTAGAAACCGTCTCGAAAATATCAATGAAAGGGATAGATATGGCCGCTTTTATTTGTTCTCTCACCTTATGCATGGTGTTCGTGCCTAGAAATAAGCAGGCTGCCCCAGCATTTTCTAATGTCAGTGCTTTTTCAACCAAATACTTAGCGGCTTCTTCCCAATTATTGGTTCTTACAAATCGTTCTATGTTGGCAAAATTGACACTGCAGATTAACATTTCAGCAATATGATGTCCTCCTTTTATGTCCTTCACTTTTTGATTAATCAAATGATAATACTCACCTGTCGCAGCGGAACTCATTCCTCCTAAAAGTCCAATAGTCTTCAATTCGTTTTCATTCATAGGGTTTGTGGCTAAAGTTTGTTGACTTCTGGCAAAAAAGAGAAGGAGCTTTTGAAGTACAGCCCTTGCGGTTTGCCATATAGACAGGCCAAATATGCAGAATATAATTTGCTTTTTTTATCGTCAATATTTTTGATTTGTGGACCCTTTCGAGAAATACCGAACTTGCGAATCATTGCTAAAATAATGGTTTTTTGAGTCTTAGAGTTTGATAAAAAGGAAAACGAGCCAAACATAAGTCTGAAGTATTTTCCGAGAACACACAAAACGAAAGAGTGTTTATAAGCCTTGCCGAGCGACGTGCTGCTTGATTATCTAAACCTCATTTATTGACAATGGTCTTGGTTGTGTTCCGTCAATATCTGTGATGCCGTACGCAATAGCTTCTCTCGCAGCGACGAGTATTTTGCCCGTTTTATCAATAATATTTGGGTCTGAGGCGAGCTTTGAGATGACCATTCCTATAAATGCTGGAGATTCTGAATTGGTCAAGTCAAAATGATCTTTAGCCTTTAACACAGCTTCTGTTCTTACTAGGCCCGGATACAAGCAGATCACCGGAATGTTAAATGTATATAAGTCATGAGCCATGGCTTCCGTCATTTTGTCAGTGGCTGCTTTTGAGGTGCAATAAGCGACTCCTTTATCATTTCTTTGGCTTGCCCAATACGAAAGATTAAAAATGATGCCTGATTTCTTTTCAACCATTTTTTGCGCAGCTTGACAACTTGCAAAATATGCAGCTCTCACACCAGAGGAAAACATCTTGTCCCACCTCGACATTGGAGCTGACCAAAATCCTTTTTCTGACCAATATTCCGTGCCATCATTAAAGTACTCATAACCTCCCCACGCACTGTTTACCAAGATGTCGAGCCGATCATGTTTGGCAAAAATTTGATGGAAGACATCCACTACTTCTTGGTCATTGGTATGGTCACATCGAATGGCCGTGCATTGACCACCTTTTGAGACGATTTGCGCTTCCGTTTCATAAATGGTGCCCGGAAGTCCAGCAGTATCATCTGCTTGATGCTCCGTTCTGCCTGTAATATAAACGGTGGCGCCATCCATGGCTAAAGACATGGCAATACCTTTGCCCACACCGCGACTAGCGCCCGTCACTAAGGCTATTTTATTGTGTAATATTTTCATTTTTATGGAAGCTCATGCTACTCAACGATTAGGTGAAACAACAGCACCAATCAGCTACCATTTCATGAGGTTAGGAGATGCTTTATTTATTTTTAATTTTAAAAGAACTCAAAGACGCTATTAAAGCGAGAATATTAGCAACAAAGTAAAAATTTACTCATCGAATTTTACTCGTCCAAAATACTAATAATAACCCAAGTGGCAGTGTCAAGTTCACTCACTTTTTATTAAAAAAAAAGTTTTGATTGACACGATTAGGGCAATATTTAAAATAACTGGGATGAATTAGTGACCATATCTGTAAAGCGCTTTTTTAGAAATATCAGTTCGTATGCTACCAAGGCAGGCAACCAGCTAAGCCATGAAATGATCACATAACCAAGTTCAAGCTCCACGAATTGAAACTGATTATTTAAATACGACAGTACCCTAATCCAAATTCCGGAATTTGTTAAAATGAAGCTTCCTTTGGCTACTATAATGGTAGGTTACAGGACCAAAAAAACCAAAGATATTTTCTATTTTCAAGTGTTCTTTGCATTCAATATCGCAGTTATTGTAGGCCTTCAATTAAGTAGGCGCCTTAGTGACCAGACTTATGTTGGTCTCCTTATCCTACTATCTTTGATATACACATTTGATATACACATTTGATAACATATTCTTTTTTAATGCTTGTAGATGCTCAGCAAGTGGAGCTAGTTTTTTCGCCGTTTACATTACACACCAATCTTAGACAAAGTGCTTTCTCCAAGTGCCAGAGGAGCCGTTTACTTCACGAGCGCCAATTGCTTTTCAGTGTACAGGGTAAATGATAAAACTATCGTGAATCTCTCTTGTGGGCACGTCTCCTAGTCTCGTTACTGCGTCCGAAAGTTCTTTTAACATAGCAACAGTCAAAGGAAGTGCGTGTTCTTCTGGCTGATAAAGGGTATTGATAGGATAATCGACTCCTGCGGTTTGCGTCATCTCAATATGGTTTCCAAGAATATAGGATATTTCATTGTTGTCGGTGAATTCAGCAAGTCGTTGAATACTCTTGGTAAAAGCATCCCAATCCTGTACATATAACCTACCGGGGTAAAAGGTATCTCCAGTCAATAAAAATCTCGTTGAGGGATCATAAACAGCGATTGAAGCAGCTTGATGTCCTGGAATTGGAATGATTTTCATTGATCGGTTGCCAAGATCAAAATCTACTATTTGTTCGGGCCAATTGGATAGTTTGAAAAACGCCTCTACATCCTCCACTTCCAAGCCAACAATTGTTGTGTTGGCTTTTTCTGCAAACTGACGGTCTGCAGCATAGTGGTCACCATGGTTATGCGTGTGTGCTACGATTAACTCAACGGGTCCATTTTTTTGAGCCCATTCATCAAGAATTCCCTTTACTGTTTTATAAAGCGGGAAAATATCTTCGTCTTCTGTTGCGCCAGTATCCATTAATAGTGCTTTGTCATTCCCAATAAATAAAAACAGGAAAGGTGCTTCGTAATTGGTGCACTTGCTCTGACGAAGTATCCATGTGTTGCTATTATAGCGAACGACCTCAATGGGGAGATCGGTATTTTCCTCACAATTTGCTGATCCATGAATCCAATGTTGTGCATTTAAATCGACGGTTTTTTCGTTTAATGGTTTGCATGAATAAACCAAAAAAAGAGTCAAAAGTAATATTGATGTTTTCGTTTCCATTGTGTCGTTGGTGTGCGCGCTAATGTTTAAAATAGGAGATGCCTCCATTCAGCATGTCTTCTTATACTGTTATTGATGGCTCTTTTTGTTGAGCTCATCCTCGGTTTCTGACTTTAGAAGGTATTCATTTTCCTAGGTTTCCATCGAGAAAGTTTTTCTCTGTGTACATAATAGGCCTACGATGGCTGTTTTCTGATAGAGCAGCAGCGTGCACAGTAGGGCACATCTTTAGAATGGGCGCAAGAATAACCAAAATGGTTAACTCAATCCCGAGGTTAATCAGTACAATAATGAACGTGAGGATGAGTTCGGCCATCAACCTTTCTTGTCTTATCAAGTCTGAAATGTGAAAAGTAGGGTTTTGGGAGATCATAGATAATCTGGATGCTTATGGAGTTAATGCGCTTTCATACACTATTGGCACCGCTCAAATAATTACCTAAGGTTTCTGAGGGTTCCTGAAATAACTTATATGTCAAATTGAAATTTCAACATTAAAACGAAAAAGCTTTGAAGAGACGAGACTTTGCAAAATTAGCAGGTTTAGGCGCAGGGGCACTCATGCTACCGACTCCTTCGATGGGAAGCATTATTTCTCCTGAAGAACTCCTAAACCCTGGATTAGCTGTAGGCCAGAAAAAAATCTTGGCTGATGTAGCACTGAACTCAGCGAGAAGCATGGGTGCAAGTTATGCTGATGCCAGGATCGGGAGATATCTAAACCAATACGTGTTCACCAGAGAAGATCAGGTGCAGAACGTCGTAAATACGGAATCATTCGGAATAGGGATTCGCGTAATAGCGAATGGAACTTGGGGATTTGCATCTACCAATGATGTCTCGACAGACGGTATAAAAAAAGCAACACAACAAGCCGTAGCGATTGCGAAAGCAAATGCTAAGATCCAGAGAGAGCCCGTAATACTTGCCCCGGTGGCAGCTTACGGTGAGGTGAGCTGGAAAACGCCCATCTTGAGAAATGCGATGGAGGTGCCTGTTTCAGAAAAGGCGGAATTATTATTAGAGGCTAATGCAGCGGCAATGGCTAATGGTGCCAACTATGTAAACACCGCACTATTCATGGTCAATGAGCAAAAGTATTTTGCGTCGACCGAAGGTTCATACATCGATCAGGATGCACATAGAATCTGGCCATATATGAATGTGACCGTTATCGATCCAGATAAAGGCAAGTTCAAAAGCCGTCAAGGACTTTCTGCGCCCATGGGTCTGGGGTACGAATACATGGACCCTGATCCAAATGAAACAATTGAAGGTCTGGGTGGAGTGACTCTTTTCAGAAACAGATATGACTTGGTCAAAGATGCAACCGAAGCGGCAGAACAAGCCAAACAAATGCTTTCCGCCAAATCAGTGGAGCCAGGGAAATATGATCTTGTTTTGGATCCTAATCACTTAGGATTGACCATTCACGAATCAGTAGGTCACCCACTTGAGCTAGATAGAGTGCTCGGTTACGAAGCAAACTACGCCGGTACTAGCTTTGCTACGCTGGATAAGTGGAAGACTAAAGACTTTGACTATGGAAGCGAAATAGTCAATTTGGTCGCTGACAAAACCCAAGTAGGATCGTTGGGAGCTGTTGGTTACGATGACGAAGGTGTAAAAACCAAAGAATGGGATCTTGTCAGAAATGGTAAGCTTGTCAACTATCAAGCCATCAGGGATCAGGTTCATATGATTGATCAAAAAGAATCTCACGGTTGTTGTTATTCTCAATCTTGGAATGATGTACAATTTCAGCGCATGCCGAATGTTTCCTTGGAGGCAGGTAAAGAAAAATATGGTATCAAGGATATGCTCAGAGATGTGGAAAAAGGAATCTACATCGCAGGAAGAGGATCTTATTCTATTGACCAGCAGCGTTACAACTTTCAGTTTGGTGGTACGGTATTTTATGAGATCAAAGATGGTGAGATCGTCGGCATGCTCGATGATGTAGCTTATCAATCCAACACCCAAGAGTTTTGGAATTCATGCGCTAAAATCTGCGATGAGTCTGACTACCGAATGTTCGGTACCTTCTTCGACGGAAAAGGACAGCCTTCGCAAGTGAGTGCCGTCTCTCATGGCTCTTCAACCACGCGCTTCAATGGCGTGAAAGTGATCAATACTGGTAGAAATATTTAATCCTAACGAATCAAAGAAAATGGCAATATTTAGTAAAGAAGAAGCTAAGCAAATCCTTGAGAAAGCCCTAGGATTTTCGAAAGCCGAAACCTGCGAAATCAACCTAGATGCTTCCAACAGTGGAAATATTAGGTACGCTAGAAACACAGTTTCTACCGCAGGATACCAATCAAATCAAACACTAGCGGTACAATCGAGCTATGGCAACAGAGTGGGAGTAGCGACTATTGATGAGTTTGACTCAGCATCACTTGAAAAAGTCGTCAGAAGGAGTGAGGAGCTCGCAAAGCTCTCCCCTGAGAATCCAGAATTCCTTCCGCCACTTAGCCAGCAGAAGTATCTTGAGTCTAAGACATTCTATGAGTCTACTCAGAATATTTCCCCCGAATATAGAGCGGAGGTAGCTGCGGCGAGTATTGAGCCGGCGAGAGCTAAAGACGTAACAGCTGCTGGTTTTTTGAATGACTCGGCCGGTATGTCGGCAATGATCAATAGTGCGGGACTTTTCGCCTACAACCTATCCACCAGCTTGGAATTTACGGTAACCATGCGGACTAATGATGGCACGGGATCAGGATGGGTCACTCGTGATGTAAACGATGTAAATCTATTTGATGGAGCGGCAGCTTCACAAATTGCGATAGATAAAGCAATCATGTCAAAAGAAGCGAAAGCGATAGAGCCGGGTAAGTACACGGTAATCCTTGAGCCAGCGGCTTCTTCTCAATTGCTTGGCAATATGCTGAGATCATTCGATGCAAGAACTGCGGATGAAGGACGAAGCTTCATGTCCAAAAAAGGTGGCGGAACCAAGCTTGGCGAAAAGATCGTGGATGAGCGCGTAAATTTTTATTCCGATCCTCAAAATGCATTGGCTCCTAGTCCTCCATGGGCGGGTGATGGTCAGGCACTCAAGAGAATAGATTGGTTGAAAGGTGGAGTGGTCTCCAATCTTGCGTACTCCAGATACTGGGCAGAAAAGCAAGGAGTAGAACCAAATCCGTTTCCTAGTAATGGAATCATGGAAGGTGGAGAGGCCTCATTGGAAGACATGATTAAGAATACGAAGAAGGGAATATTGATTACTCGCCTGTGGTATATTAGAAATGTAGATCCGCAAACGCTGCTGTATACAGGACTAACCAGAGACGGCACGTTCTTCATAGAAAATGGTAAAATAAAGTTTCCTATCAAGAATATGAGATTTAACGAGAGCCCCATTATTATGCTCAACAATCTCGAAACGCTTGGAAAGCAAGTGCGTGTGGATGGCAACCTGATTCCTTACATGAAAATCAGAGATTTCACTTTTACGAGTCTTTCAGACGCTATTTAGAATAATTTACTGATTATAATAACCAATCAGCCACCTTCCTACTTATGGGAAGGTGGCTTTATTTCCTTTTAAGTGATTAGCATTCAAAATAAATTTTTCTTTACACGATTGCAATATGAGTCGGGAGATTGGGACACGGACCAAAGAATGCCGGCCAACCTGCTCAACTCCTTGATTGAATATACGACATTGGCGGTGGATACCAATGAGAAAGTGATCCCCCTGAGTAGCGATGAGCTTTTCAAAAGCCCCTTTTGCTACATCTCTGGTCACAAGTTGGTTCAGTTTACCAAAAAGGAAAAGGAGAATTTTGAGAAATATGTGAAAGCTGGTGGTTTCGTGTTTGCAGATGACTGTAACCATGATATCGATGGGCTTTTTGCTAAGTCCTTTGAAAAACAAATGATGGACATATTTGGGGAGAACACCCTTAAAAAAATTCCCAATGATCATCGAATTTATTCTTCCTTCTTCGATTTTGATGGGCCTCCAACCACTTCACAGGAACTCAATGGATGGGGTGATGATATTGTTCATGACTACCTAAAAGCGATCCAGATCAATAATCGGATAGGGGTGCTTTACAGCAATAAGGATTATGGTTGCGAATGGGATTACGATTTCAGAAATAAAAGATGGTACAAAATAGACAATACGCGCTTCGGCGTAAACATTGTTATACATGCAATGACTGCATAAGGATCAAATGAGTAACCAATTATCACAAGAAGTAGCAGCGCTCTTAGACAAAGTCAAAGCACTGAAAATAGCGGTTCATAAAGTAATTATTGGCCAAGAAGAAGTAGTGGAGCAGATGATTGTAGCGCTACTTGCAGGTGGACATATCTTGGTAGAGGGCATGCCCGGGCTTGCAAAAACGCTCATGATTAAAACGGTGGCCCAAGCGATTGATCTAGATTTCAAAAGAATTCAATTCACGCCTGATTTGATGCCCACCGACATTCTCGGCACGGAAGTAATTGAAGAAAATGAAAATGGAAAGAAGAGTTTTAAATACAATAAAGGCCCTATTTTCTCCAATATTGTTTTAGCAGATGAAATCAACAGAACGCCACCAAAAACGCAAGCGGCCCTGCTGGAAGTCATGCAGGAATACAGTGTGACCTATGGAGGCACAACGTACCCGATGCAGCGACCGTTCTTTATCTTGGCGACACAGAACCCCGTAGAGCAATCTGGAACTTTTCCACTACCGGAAGCGCAGGTAGATCGCTTCCTTTTGTATGTATTAATCGATTACCCAAAGGAGCAAGAAGAAATAGCAATCCTCAAACAAACAACAGGTAAAAAACCCGCAGCGCCTAAGCCTGTAATGACAGGTGAGGAAATAATCAGATTACAAGAACTGACAAGGGAGGTACACATTGAAGATGAATTGATCGGAAAAGTGAGCCAGATAGTGCGCATGTCAAGACCTAAAAATTCCACATCAGAAAAAGTAAAAAAATACGTTGACTTTGGTGCTGGGCCAAGAGCTGGGCAGTCCGTAATTCTGGCGGCAAAAGCCCATGCATTGCTCCAAGGAAGATATGCTGTGACGCCAGAGGATCTTAGAAAAATGATCTTTCCGGCGGTACGCCATCGGTTGATGCTCAACTTCCGTGCAGAATCTGAAGGGATTACCCCGGATGAGATAATTACAGCGCTGATTAAACTAGGAAATCTTTAACCAGTGACAACTTCAGGAGCATATCAGGCACTTGGTCTGCGCAAGGAACTCCTTGCCAATATTCAGGACTTTGACTGGGTAGTAAAGGCTATCGCTCTTGGGGAAAATACGGGCCAAAAAACAAGTAAACGCTTGGGCGCAGGACTGGCATTTAACCAATATCGACCCTATAGCCAAGGAGATGACCTGCGAAGGTTAGATTGGAAAATGTACGCCCGCACCAACAAATTTTATATCAAGGAATCGGAAATCGAAACGAATATCTCTGTGACTTTCGTGATCGACCCGAGTGCTTCCATGACCTATGCGGAAAATGACTGGTCTAAACTCAACCAAGCCAAATTGGCGGTAGCAGTACTTGCTTTGCTCTCTTCTCGCAATGGCGATAAGTATGGCATTGCCGGATCGGGCATCCATGATCCTGGTGTTATTCCTCGAAATGGAAACAAGCACTGGCAGCACTTTCTACATCATCTCATTGGCCTAGATGAGACCAGATCATTTAGTCGACCGAACATTCCCAAAGTTCAGGAAAAAGAGCTCTTTGTAGTCCTCTCGGATCTCTACGAAACAAATCAGGAATGGCTCACCTTCATATCCGGCCTGAAATCCAAGAGAAATGAAGTAGTTGTATTTCACTTGATGGGCGAGGCAGAACTCCATTTGGACTTTAAAAGCACCACGGCATTTCAGGATTTGGAAACGGGCAAAGAACTAAAATTCGAACCTAAGGCTCTGAAGAAACAATATCAAGCGAAGCTACAAAGCTGGATGGAAACGCTAAAGGAGCGCTTTCACAATGAAGGTATCGACTACCATTTGATCAAAATCGCCGATAATGTGGATGAGGTCATTAAGAAATTTTGGTGGCATAGAAAAAAACTTAACTAACATGGGGCTAGCCAATCCAATATTTCTGTATGCTTTTGGTGGACTTCTTATTCCGCTGGCTATCCATCTATGGAGTAGAAATACAAGAAAAAAGATCTTCTTTGGGAGCCTTCAATTTATCGCAGAAACAGATACGAAGACGGTGAAAAACTTTCTTCCCAGTGAACTCCTGCTTCTCCTGCTGCGGATGCTGGCGCTAGTTTGTCTCATAATGATATTTTGCGCCCCTTTTATCTCTCAAAAACCTGCACAGGCAACAGCTTACCTAATTGATCAAAGCCTTGAGAAGTCAAAGAGTAAGATTGAAAAAGCCTTACCTGAACAGGCCAGTATTTATACTTTAGAACTTGGTGGTGGTCCAACTAGGCATGGTTCTAAGGATTTTTGGACAGCACTAATGCGCTATAGCCAGTTTGATAGCCTTGTAATATTTAGTCCTGGGTATCTCTCAGATTTCAAAGGAAACAGACCAGAAAGCTTGCCAAATATCCATTGGATAAGCACGACTCCAGAAACACAGAACACCTCGAAATCCATATTGCTGAAGAGCGGAAATAAGAATTTGCTCGTCTCAGTAAATAGCACCAACAACCTCATCAACTATCAAAGAACAGCAACAGAGAGCGCTGGTGAAAGCCTTGAGATTAGAATATTCTTCCAAACAGATCCTGAATTCAAGGAATATGAAGGTCACCTGCGCTCCGCATTATTGGCCATTGAGCAGACAAGCCCTGTCTCCTTCCTAATGATTGATTACGCAGAACACCTGATACATGCGGAAGATTGGCTGATTAGGCTATCCGCTTCATCGCCACCAATAACCCGCCGAAACCTCATTTATACTCAGGAACAAGGCGAGTTGCTAAGACTGGAGTCAAAAGATATTTATGCGCTCGACAAGGATGCGACGATTCATGATTTTATAAGTGAGCACCTTCCTTTAAAGCTCGAAAATGTTTTATCTAAAGGCCTAGACGAGTCACTGGGATTTGAAGATCGTCGGCAGATGTCGAAAAGTCAGATTTTTGGGAATGCAGATCAACTGGTGATGAATAGTGTGCAAAGTAAAAAGTCAATTACGCATTGGTTTTTGATAGGATTTATGCTGCTATTACTCACAGAGCGTACATTTTCAGCAATACAGTACAGGAAATGAAGCGGCACAGCTACCTATCAAGCATCAAAAGAAAATGGACTGGATTGGTCATCTTCAAAATAGTCTTGGCCTCCTTGATTCCGGTTTTTGCTATTGTTGTTGTTCAGTTGTCTTTTGCGGAGCTTGGGTCATGGTCATGGTTATTAGGATGGCTTCTTCTGTCGGGATTATGTTCATTTTTGGTTTTTAGAAAGCAACTGCCTGATTGGGATCAGGTAAAAAATATCATCAACCAGCAAGCTCCAGAAGTCGAATACAGTATCTCAATACTCGATGTAGAGACGGTCGGCCTTGCTCAACTTCAGCAGGAGCGAGTATTGGAGAGACTCCTGAAATCAAAAAAGACGTATCGCTTTCCGATCAATCTACAGGAGACTCTTTACTTTTTAATTATTGGGATAGCAGTCCTCTTATTCACAGGACTACAAGCTACTGAGGAACCTGAAAAACGTATCAACGAAGGACAAAACGTCATTAACGAGCGTATATCTTCCTCCGAAAAAGACTCAACGATCTACAATTGGAGACTTAAGGCTAAGTATCCGAGCTATACTAAACAGAAAAGTAAGCATCTTACCAGCCTCCATATCGAGCACTTACCGGAAGGGTCAACGCTCACTTGGAACCTTCAATTCAATAATCCGATATCGAGCGTTTGGATGACTTTCTCTAATGGTGATAGTCTCATCATGCAAGGGGAAAATCAACGCTTTAGCGCGACGGCTAAAATTGTTGAAAAAGGATACTATCAGCTCTTGTGGGAAGATAGCTCTGGAATGAAGTCCTCTGAGTATTACAGGCTTATGACGCTACCCGACAGCCCACCAGAAGTGAGTATCTCTAATATTCCTCAATATCAAAAAATTACTGTTGGGGAAAGTCAAACCTTGGATTTTGTAGCCAAGGCGTCTGATAATTATGGGCTTAAAGATGCTTTCATCACTGCGACAGTTACCAAAGGTGCAGGTGAAAGTGTGAAATTTCGAGAAGTGATCATCCCGTTTTCTAATCAGGTCAGTGGCAAATTTTTCGAAGAAGAAATGACATTCACCATGAGTCAGTTTGACCTTGAGCCGGGCAATGAACTCTACTTTTACTTCACCGCCAAGGACAACCACACACCGCAGCAATCGAGCAAAACGGAAACCTTCTTTTTCATCTTGGAGGATACTACCGAGGTAGTTTTTAGTCTTGAGGGTGATCTAGGGATCGATCAAATGCCAGCGTATTTTAGAAGTCAAAGGCAGATCATTATTGATTCAGAGAAATTGCTTGCGGAGCGTCCGACAATTTCAAAAGAGGAATTTAATAGGCGAAGTAATGAACTGGGTTTTGACCAAAAGGCTTTACGACTAAAGTATGG
>JBLIIJ010000104.1:0-12419 GCA_047635055.1 Cyclobacteriaceae bacterium
CCTCTATTGGTGATAAGAATATCAATGTCACCATCCAAATCCAAGTCAGCCAATGTCAAATTCCGAGTGGGGGCATACGTTTTACCAAAGGATGCACTTCTTAAAAAAAAACCCTGACCATCATTCAAGAAGATGTAGTTTGGCGCCATGTCGTTGCCAACAGCAATATCTAGATCACCATCGTTATCCAGATCGGCAATTTCGGTCGCGTAAGAAGTAGATTTTTGAGAGCCAAGCTCTCTTTCAACTGTGAATATTCCGCGCCCATTATTTATGAATATTCGGTTTTGTCCTGGCCAATGTCTTCCATTGGCAACCACAATGTCATTATCTCCGTCACCATCAAGATCTCCGCTTGAAATTGAAGCAGTCCGTTCCTGATCAATGCCTAATATCGTACGGCCGTTAGTTATAAAGTCAATTTTTTGCGCAAAGGTATATTGACAAACAAAGCAAATAAGGGCGGTAATCAAGTAAATAGTTCTCATGATGCTTTCATTTTGAATGTATTGAATAGTACTTGAAAGGAGCTGTATCCTTACTCATATACTTCTACCACCAATTCGATTTCTACCGCTTGCCCTCTAGGCAGAGAAGCCATACCTACGGCAGCTCGCGCATGCCGACCTTTCTCTCCAAAAACTTCCACCATCAAGTCTGAAAAGCCGTTAATTACTTTTGGTTGGTCAACAAAGGAGGGGTCTGAGTTCACCATGCCAAGTACTTTTACGATTCGCTTTACTTTATTTAAATCTCCTAGCATTTCTTTCAATACGGCCAGCTGAACTATGGCGGTCAACCGAGCCCCTTCATAGCCTTCTTCAATAGAAATATCCTGTCCCAATTTACCAATTAGTTCTGTTCCGTCAGGTCGCTTGGGACCTTTACCTGCTAGAAAAATTAGGTTCCCTGCTCTGACGCCATTGACGTAATTGGCCACCGGCTGAGGCGGTTCTGGAAGTGTAATTTGCAAGGCTAGTAATTTTGCTTCAGGGTCATAACCAGCTTCAGGTTTGGAGTGATTATCACATGAGATACAAAAAGCAATAATGGATAAGCAACCAAGTAGATAAGAATAGGATTTTTTCATAAGGAAAGAGTGGTAATAATATAATCCGAAAGATAGTTGGACTTAGTGATTATATCTTTGTTTGAATCTAGCGCCAAGCTATAATTATGCAGCTTGGAAAGCACTAAACTGCCCACTGGCACAAGCCACAAATTATTTTAAATTTTTGAGTTGCGACCTGCATGGCCCACTAGGCCGCGCTGCGCAGGCTAGTTGTATCGGACTTCCCAAGTATCATTAAGATATCCTGATCGATGAAACCCCATGGAATCCTAGGAAGGCTTATTAGTTTCTCACGATGGTGTTGCAGGGAAAAAGGATTATTTTTAATTCTTCACATCGACCTACCAGTATGCGCATCCTAACTGCAATATTCCTTTTAGCCATTTCCACCCTGTCATTTTCACAAGTCGAGCAATCAGACTATCAAGCATTGAAATACCGAATGATAGGTCCTTTTCGTGCTGGACGTACGGTGGGAGCGGTTGGTATTCCTTCGCGACCGAATGTTTTTTTCATCGGTGTAAATAATGGTGGCGTGTGGAAAACGGATGACTATGGCTCCACCTGGAATCCCATCTTTGACGAAGCGCCCACAGGCTCGGTAGGCGACTTGGCCGTTTCACCTTCTCATCCCGATGTGATTTATGTAGGGACAGGTGAGGGACTGCACCGTCCTGACCTTGCTGTGGGTGATGGCATGTTTAAGTCCACTGATGGTGGAAAGACCTGGGCGCACATTGGATTGGGAGATATCCAGCAAATTAGCCGCGTCATTGTTCATCCAAGTAATCCAGATATCGTGTTTGTGGCTGGTTTGGGTCATCCATATGGGGCTAATGAGATGCGTGGAGTTTTCCGATCGCTAGACGGAGGAAAGACATGGGAAAAGACCTTGTACATCAATCACAATACGGGCGCAATTCAGGTGGAATTTGACCCTAACAATGCTCAAATCTTGTTTGCCGATCTCTGGGAACATCAAGAGGGCCCTTGGGAAAACGCGAAGTTCTCTGGACCCAATAGTGGCCTGCATAAATCGACTGACGGTGGTGCTTCTTGGCGAAAGATCGAAAAGGGGCTTCCCAATGCAGCGCAGGGACTTGGAAGGATTGGGATAGCTATTGCGCGAAGTAATTCGAACCGGATGTATGCAACTGTAGACGCCAGAGAGAATGGTGGGATTTATCGAAGTGAGGATGCGGGTGAGAGCTGGACGCTGATCAACAATAACGGACGCTTATGGGGACGAGGAAGTGATTTTGCTGAGGTCAAAGTGCATCCCAAAGACGAGAACGTACTATTCATTGGGAATGTCGCTTCCTACAAATCTTCCGACGCAGGGGAAACCTGGATGTCACTCAAAGGTGCTCCCGGTGGGGATGACTATCATCGGATCTGGATCAATCCCCTAGATCCCGACATAATGATCTTTGCTGCCGATCAAGGTGCGATCGTCACCGTGAATGGAGGGAACACCTGGAGTTCATGGTACAATCAACCGACTGCTCAATTGTATCATGTGGCTACCGACAATCAATTTCCTTATTGGGTGTATGGTGGCCAGCAAGAGAGTGGTGCTATTGGAGTGGCCAGTCGAGGCAATGGCGGACAAATCTCTTTTCGGGATTGGATGGGTGTCGGAGCAGATGAATATGCCTACGTGGCTCCTGATCCAAGAGACCCTTCTATCATCTATGGTGGACGTGTGATTCGTTTTGATAAAAAGACGGGTCAGTCACAAAACGTTGCTCCCGAAGTGCTCCGCTCAGGTGAAACTCGATTTCTGCGGTCTATGCCGTTGCTGTTTCATCCTGCAGATGAGACCATGCTATTGTTTGGTACCAATGTGGTTTGGAAAACGCATAATGGTGGTCAGAGTTGGGATGCTATTAGCCCCGATCTCACCAATAAACAGCCTACTGTTCCCAATAGTGTAGGAGATTTTAAAAGTGAAGAAATGAAGACAATGGCACAACGTGCGATTGTGTATGCATTAGCACCTTCGCCTTTAGACAAGAACATCATATGGGCGGGTACAGATGATGGATTGGTGCATGTGACAGTTGATGGCGGAACTACCTGGATGGATGTGACCCCTGAGGCATTGAGCTCTTGGGACAAAATCTCACAAATGGATGCAGGGCATTTTGAAAAGGGAACGGCCTATATCGCCGTGAATGCCATCCGGAAAGATGACATGAAACCGCACATTTATCGCACGCATGATTACGGTAAGACCTGGGAAGAGGTTGTTACTGGTATGAACCCCTCAGGGCCTGTCAATGTGGTACGAGAAGATGTAAAACAAAAAGGGCTGTTGTTTGCCGGCACAGAACGAGAGGTCTACTTTTCTAACAACGATGGTGACTCTTGGCATTCCTTGCGAATGAATATGCCAGCCAGTTCCATCCGTGATCTGGTGGTGCATGAGAACGATATGGTTATTGGTACACATGGAAGATCTATCTGGATACTGGACGACTTCAGTTCACTAAGAGACCTGCCCGCAGCTAAGTCATCGAATGCTTATTTGTTCGAACCTTCAATGGCCACTCGTGTCCGATACAATATGTTTGGCGATACGCCACTTCCGCCTGAAGAGCCTACTGGAGAAAACCCACCTGATGGTGCCATTCTCTATTATCAGCTCAATGCAGATGCGAAAAAAGTAAGCCTTGAAATACTGAATGAACAAGGAGCAAGCATTGCGACATTTTCTAGCGATGATAAACCTGAATTATTAGATACCACTAAGTTTCCACATTCCACGTATTGGATGCGACCAGAAGAGCGTTTATCCACAGGTAACGGCCATCATCGTTTCGTTTGGGATTTGCATTATGCCGCACCTCGTGGAGCCAGCAGAGGATTTGCCATTGCTGCAGTGCTGGACAATACGCCCAGCGGTCCTAGTGGTCCTTATGTGCCACCTGGCACTTACACCATTCGCTTAACGGTAGATGGTCAGTCCACCGATAAGCCATTGATCGTGCGGCTAGATCCAAGGGTTTCGATCAGTGACGAAGACTTGCAACTGCAAACCGACCTTTCGCTGCTTTGTTACACTAACTATGAATTGCTCCAAGACGTCCGGATAGAGCTGAACAGCACACTCCTACAAAAGAAGAAATGGAAAAAAGGAGAGAAGGAACGTCTGCTGAAATTTCGAGGAGCTGGTTTGCCCAGAGGTGGGGATATCGTCTACGGTAGTATACGAGCAACCACTTTGGAGAAGGAAACGATCGTCAGCCTCCAAGCTAAATTACTGTTTTTGCTAGAGGTACTGCAAAGCGCCGACGCACGACCTGCAGATCAGACGAAGGAAGCGGTAGATGCTTTAGTCCGACAGGTCGGGGATATGAAGATTAGGTGGGATGCGATGAGGTAGTTTGAACCATACTATTACAGGTGTAATGGCAGATAAAACATAGGAGAGAATAGCTCTGCACTGTTTGGAGATGGAGCGTGTCTGATAGTGACTTTTTATTTGTCTAACGGTTAGTGCACCGTGTTGTAGTTTCCAGCAGGGTAGCTATACACTATACACATTGTTGTATGTCGTTTTTATTTCGTTCATTTCACAAACAAATTTGTGGTTAAGCGGTATGGAGAATCATTGATATTCGCAATTAGGTATTATCAATTCCTGATTAGGTTTTTCAATCGGGTTAAATAGGCCTGTTCGTAATTACGTTTCAATTTATCCGATAAATATGAGTGGCTAATTAAACTAAGGACATCATCCTTTTTGGAAGTTAGCAGAGAAAAGGTATCGTCAATAAGGTTTCTATTAATTTGCGCCATTTCGCCTAGTTTAAGAAACACTTCATGTACTTTTCCTTTTGATAGGGCGGGAAGTAATAAACCGTCATCAAGTGCAAAATCTTTACCCGCAACATGTATGCGGCTATTTAGTAAGTCATACGCAGGACTTAATTTATAATCTCCCAACTCAGTCTTTATAAGTGAGAAGTTTTTAAAATCTGCATCTCCATTAGAGAACAGGTAGGTGAACAAGATAAGTTTTAGAAGCTTAGGAGCTTCGATACAGTATGCAGGGATATACTTTTTAGTAGTGCAAATAATTCATAATTATTACCCAAATATTCATAGTTTTCTCCGTGATTTTGAGATGTTCTTTGCGCTAACGCTGCAAAATCTTCTTGTGCCTACTTTGTACTATCATCTTTAACATCAAATCGCTTAGTTATATAAGCAGGATGGCTGTTAATATAAAAAATGAGCGCGTTCTCAGCAGTTTCTATCTTAAAAATCTGACTTGCTATTTGCTTGGATAAATGCTCGTTGGCAGGCATTTATTCAGGTTTTTTACCTGTACCCGTTTTTGGTTTAAGGATGTATTGTCCTTGTTCACCTTCTTTAATTAGGCGTAGATTGTTTTTGTCCTACAAAACCGAAAATTTTTCTTGTACACCTGAAATAGACATTCTTTTTCGATTATCCTCAAATAGTCCATCTGTCACATCATTTGATCCTGGCGATACATAAGGAAGTATATGACTTACCTTTTTTCCTTCAAAAATACACTTCAATGCTGTTGACGAGTGTTTTAGGTAATTGGGGATTTACCTTCAGAAATTTTCCTCATAAGTCGGTAATGCAGAAGTTTACTTGTGAAATGTCAAAGAATCGTTTGTACTTATTAAGTTCACCTTCAATTTTGACTTCAATAGAGACATCTTTTGCCACTCCGTATAGCACACCATCGTGTAGGGTACATGTCCAGTCAAAATGATTACTATCACCTTGCTTGGTGCTATGCTTATTTCTAAATTTTAATGTTTGCCTTTCTTGCGCTTCAAAGTCCATTGCATTAGATGTGCTTTGTAAGTCTTCATCAAGCAGTAGGTCAATGAAATTCATGCCTCGCATTTCTTCCATTGTATACCCAAGCGATTTAGGAAATCGGGGATTTAATTCGAGAAAAACACCTTCAGAATTTGCAACAAAAAAATTCTCTAATTCCTTTGTGCGTTTTAACCCTTACTGTCAGATCCTGAACCGTGATAATAAATCCCCCTTCAACGGAAGAAAATACATTGAGCTCGTGAGCACTCTTAAGTTCATTGAGATGAAGAGCTTCCATAAAATGGTCTTTTTCATAGGCCACTTTATAATATCTATCAAGCCAATATTGCTCTTTACCGTGAAATAATTGATTCAAAACCTTGAAGATACTTAAGCCTATAGCCTCGGTCTGCTTTACTTGAAAATATTACTCAAAAAGCTGTCACTTCTAGACAGGTGGCATCTTGAGCAACGCCTTGGTCACTTAATAGAAGCGTGCCGTGCATAGCCAAGGGCAGATATGTGAGTTTTATCAGGCTTGGACTTACAGCATAAAAAATAATTATTAAACTGAATAGTAGAAGAACTAAATGTCAATTTAGGATTAGGCTAAGTTTCCAGGAATAATCAACTTGACTTCAGTCCCTTCGCCAGGACTAGAAATAATTGTTAGCTGACCTTCAATTGCCTCAACCCTCTCTGCCATATTTCGTAAGCCAAATCCCTCGCTTTTTTTTGTCTGGTCGTATCCTGCACCGTCATCTTTTATAATGAGCACAAAATCCGTGGAATTGTCTACAGTCACTTCGAGATTGTCGGCCTCACCATATTTGAAGACATTGGTTACAGCTTCTTGAAAAATCCTGAAAGCATGCAGTGCATTATTACTAGAAGCCATAGCATCGTTCCCAGTCCAACTGAAATGTATTTGTCCTTTATAAAACGATTTAGATTTATACAGCACTTCTGAATAAGCCGATTTTACAGAATTATTTAGGGTCAGCGCGATTCCAAATTTATTTACGAGCATTCTGGTCTCTTTTATGACACTATCAAGGTGATGATCAATTTCATTAAATCCTGCCTTCAAAGCGGGCTCCATATTTCTCATTTTCTCTTCGAAAAGGAGCCGGATACCGATCAGCATTTGACCTACACTATCGTGGATATCCCGCGAAATCCTTTGCCGTTCTTCTTCCTGAGCCAAAAGGATCACGAACTGATTTTTGAGCCTTTTTACATCTATTTTTTTTTCAGCAGATATCTGCATGGTAATATCAATCATCGTTCCTTGAAGCTCAGTATCCGATTGCATACGAGCATTAAGTGACACCCATACCTCACTACCATCCTTTTTTCTTAGTCTTACTTTATGATTGTCCACAATTTGTTCATTCATACACGTCATAAAACAAGCATCACGTTCCTCAGTTGTAAAAAAAATAATATCTGTGGGTTGGTTAAGTATTTCTTTTTGTGTGTATCCAAACATTCTCGCAAATGAGTGATTAGCTTCTAAGAAACATTTATGTGATGCCTTAAAAATCCCAGAAACATTATCTTCAAACACTTTAGCTTTAGAGGCCGACACAGAATCTTCATAGACCAATCCAGTTATCTCACCATTCGGGTGTTTGGATTTCTGTTCTGTAACCCATTTGATATTCCCATTCTTTGTACGGATACGATAGGTCATATCACTATGCGCAGGATATTCGGCTATCGCCAATGCTTCGTCAAAAACTCTTTGTTGATCAGGTGGATATATGATGCCTTTCCAAGGCACTTTACCAGAAATAAGCTCCTCGTTTTTATAACCGCAGATCTTCTTGGCATTTGTCACATAAAGCGTTTTCCAGTCGCTATTAGCTCTGAATATCATGCCAGGAAGGTTCTCATTCAATTGTCGAAGTTCAATAGCGTCACGATTGAACTTAGTTATATCCTGAAGCAGGATATACGAACCTCCAGTTTCCCCATTTTCTAAGGTATAGGGTACGGCAGTTGCTTTCGAAAGGACTTCATTTCCATCTGCTTTCACAAACCATAATTCACCAGAGGTGCTCTTACCTAGTAATCTCCGTTCTACTTCGGCATCCATTATGGAGATATCCATCTCTCGCATAAGAAAATCTGTAGCTACTTTCCCAATTAAAAACGCTCTTTCGTAGAGACTTAGATCACAAAAAGTGTCATTTGCATCTAAGATAATTTTGTCATTATCAACTTTTAACACGCCAATTTTATGGAGATCTAATATTTTTTCAAAGTTAATTTGATCCATTTTGAGTGTTTAAACGAAACAGTTTTCTAAGTACTGAAATTTATTTAAAGCTAGAAATACTTGTTTTTTGATTTATACGAGATTCACGTAATCCTTCATTTTTACTGAATTACGTAAATCACGTACTAAAGAGAGTGGTAGGTATCGCAGTTTTACATGATGTTTGGAATTACAAAATCAGTGCCTGTTAGTGATTTCACCGAAGAGTACCGTCAGAGACTACTTGCAGTCTTAAAATGGCTTTCTGTCTGTTCTGTGATTTTTGCTGCTTTAATTTTTCTTGCTGCCCCAGAACTAAGAATGAAAATATCGGCTGTTGTGGGTTTATTTATGATTTTTTCTTGTCTCTATATGACCCATCGTGGATGGTTAAATTTAACAAGAATCATCATAGGTTTTTTTATACCTACTTATTGCTTTGCAATTATGGCATTTCAAAAGTATTGGATTGGGGTCGATTTAATTGATCCGACGTTTTACTTTACTAATTCGGTACTGCTTCAATTTACTTTTGTATTCCCAAGCCTACTCTATCCTAAGAGAGGGCTAATTTTCTGGTCCAATTCAATTTTCATATTGGGACTTATTGCGATAAGAGAACCCATCAACGAACTACTGGGGTTTCCAATTACAGCTGTAGATAGTAAAATTCAGATCTATTACTTATTTGAATTATACATTGTAATACTAAGTGTGTTCATCTTATTATATATTTATTCCAAGGATAGAAAAATCAATTCTCATAACGTAGAAAATGTTAAACTCAACAGTCAATTAGCGCAAAGCAAATTTTTTAAAAGAATTTTCGATCTGGATTTGATGAGAATTGACCCAGTACTGAAAATTGGTGCCTTTCTGAGAATTGCGAAGGAGACATTTAACGTTGAATATGTCTTTATGTCCTTTGCTGATAACGATGGAAGCACATTATTTGATCAAAAAAAAATGGGCACTTCTGACCTTAAGCTGACCCCACAAAATATAAATGCCCTTACTAAGCATGTAAGTGAAAATTCACTGATCTGTTATGACCAACGCACTATTTCTCAACTCAATGATAGATTGGAATCAGAGGCAGGTTATACAACCTATTACGGACATTCGATTTTCATAGATAAGATTTTTTATGGAGCTGTACATTTAGCATCAAAAACAAGTACTGATGTCATCTCGGAGGCTGAAACCCAACTCTTTCATAGTCTGACGATTCACATTCAGAATGAGATTCAAAATAGAATCAGAGAAGAAGAAAGTATCCGAAATGAGCAATTGGCACTGATTGTTAAGGAGACGAGCAATGCAGTGGTGGTAACAGATTCTAATGGGCACATTACATGGGTGAATAAAGGGTTCACCACATTAACCGGATATGCTATGGCAGAAGTGCTTGGTAAAAAGCCTTCCACGATGCTACAAGGACCAGATACTGACCAAAATGAAGTAGATAAAATAAGAGCTGCGATGCAATCTGGGGAAACTTGTAATGTACAGTTGCTCAATTATGCTAAGGATGGAAGAAAATACTGGTTAGACATCAGGGTGGTGCCGATTAAAGATGAGAAGGGGGAAATCAAACAGTTTATCGCCATCGAAACTGATATCACGCAGCTAAAAGATCAAATGACTGAAATAGATCAAAATCGGCTCCAGCTCGATCACATAGCCCAGAACTTAAAATATCAAACAGAAAAACTTGGATTGGCACTATCCACAGGCGAGTTGATCGCTTGGGAACTGGATACATTAACAAATAAAATGCACTTCTATCCTGAAGGTAATGAAAAGTTATTCTTCGCAAGAGATGAGCGAATACATGACGCCAACACTCTTATCAATGAAGTCATACATCCATCGCATCGACAAATCTGCATCAACCAATTGAACACACAAAGCAGAGAACAATTTCAGTGTGAATTAGAAACGATAGGAGGTAGTGGAGCAGAGAGCTGGAAGCATATGACAGCCCGGCCCACCGAATTTGATGATGATGGAAAAGTCACAAAAATAACCGGCATCTTCCAGGATGTGTCCTGGAAAAAGCAAGCAGAGGCAGCACTAATTATTGGTCAGGAAAAAGAACGAATTAGAGTAAGTAGGGATATTCATGATAGTGTAGGACAGATGCTTGTCGGTACCAGAATGGTGCTTTCAGAATATTTGAATAATGGGGGGGAAGAAATCCCTCTGGAAGTAGACAAATTGCTAGAAACGTCTATTAGAGAAACCAGGCTTATCATAAATAACCTGGGTGCAAGCTATATGGAATCCAATTCTTTCTATGACGCAGCAGATCGCTTAATACAGAATTTGAGAAAACTATCACCTGCTAAAATGGAGCTGCGCTGGACAGGCGAAAACAGAATAAATCAGCAAAGAATCGGCATAGAAATATTCCGTATCCTCCAGGAGGGGTTAATGAACGCTATCAAATATTCTCACGCTACTAACATCAGCGTAGACGTAATAAATAAAGCGGATATTATTTCTGTGAAAATCTCCGATAATGGAACAGGATTTGAATATGCGCCTAATGATAATTCATCCGGATTTGGTCTCAATAATATGAAAAATAGGGCGAATAACATAGAGGCGGATCTGAAGATTGAAAGCGAATTGGGCGTGGGTACTACGATTAGTATTAAAAGATTTTTATAGCTCCGGAGAGCCGAATGGCATATTCAGAGCAACTCAATTAACTAACATAATTTTTAAACTTAAAAAAGACATATGTACGGAATGGTTAACAAAGCAATCCAAGAGTTAGTAATCACCAACTATGGTACTTCTACTTGGGAGCAAATAAAAGAGAAATCATCGTTTAATGATGAATTTTTCGTCAGCATGAAGTCCTATCCCGATGACATAACCTATAGCCTCGTGGTATCTGCTTCGGAAGTTCTCAAAATTTCTCAAGAAGCCGTTCTTGAAGCATTTGGTGAATACTGGATTCTTTATACTGCAGATGAAGGATATAAGGAGATCTTAAATATTTATGGAAAGACTTTATCGGAGTTTTTGGGTAATCTGAATCTTCTCCATGAGCAGATAACGCTCGTCATGCCTAATCTAAAACCACCTAAATTTTCAGTAGAAAATGGCGGTGAGAATGCCTTTATATTGACTTACGAAAGTGAAAGAGAAGGCCTCAAGCCAATGGTTCGTGGACTGTTGATAGGGTTGGGTAAAAGATTTAATGTCGAACTTAACGTCAAGGAATTAGCATCGACTCAAGCAGAGAAGCGTATTGGTAAATATGAGCTTATCTGGTAGGTAATATTAGGATAAATAGTAGTTAGAGATTTGGAAAGCATGCTCACAGATTTAGAAGAGGGAATCCTACCACTATCACTGAGATTTGATCTTGATGGGAGATGCATTTCTTTTGGCCGTCTGTTTAAGAAATTAACGCCGAGCCTAAGACGTGGATCTTTCATTGATGAAATCTTTAATGTAATTAATCCAGAGAGTTTAAAGAACATAATCCCTGGAGGCGTCCAAAAGTTAGCTTTAGAAATCAAACAGAATTCCTTAAAGCTAAAAGGAGAATGTCAACTCCTGGAAGACCATTCAATATTTACCGTCTTATTCCCCGAAATTCAATCCATTTCGGACTTGGTCGGAGTGGGTGTCAATATTGGTGATTTTCCTAGTTATTTACCCATTCAGCAGTTAGCGTTTATGCGCGAAACAATGCAGATGGGACGCAATGAATCCTTTCTTTTGATTGAACAACTGGAAAAGGAAAGAAGTAAACTTTCCAATCAAAAAAGGCAGTTGGACTTAGCCCTTATCACTGCTGATGTAGCGGTTATTGAATTTGATCCTGAAACTAAAATGGTGAGTACCTACTCGCCAAATAATTTATTAAAAAAGTATGGATTACCAAACGAACTAAAAATGCCTTTGGCGGACTTTATGAAAATAGTGGCATCCGACTTTCAAAAACAATTTTTAAGACGTCTGGAGGAATTTAGAAGTAAAGTATTGTCTAATGACACATTCGAAACTCAATTAGTAGCTGAAGGAACTGCTCCGGAGTGGTGGCAAATGGATTTATTATCGTCAAATAAAGATGCATTAGCACACGGGGTTTTGACCAATATCAAAACTCGGAAGGAGAAGGAAGATGCGATGATAAAAGGCGAAGAATCCAATAGGCGAAGGTTCTCGCTTCAAGTGCATGACCTATTGTGTCAGAAGCTCGTGGCTGTGAGAATGATAATGGATATTCCGGTCATCGATGAATCAAAAAAA
>JBLIIJ010000105.1:0-12362 GCA_047635055.1 Cyclobacteriaceae bacterium
ACTTCTACGCCCCCATCCAACCTTAATCGCTCAATTGTTTCATCACTGACTTCTCTGAAAATTGCACCAGAAAGCTCGAATTCATCCTTTACTGACGCAATCAGATCGGTAGTGCCTGATTCATTTTTTAGGATAATACTTACTTCCCTTTTCTTACCATCCCGTAAGTAAGTCACATCCACAGATTCTCCAGGTCTCTTTAATGCCACTTTTTCTTGTAACTGCGAGACGCTATTAACTGTGTTGCCATCAAGGGCCACGATCACATCTCCAGACTCCATACTTACACCATCCGCTGCAGAACCATCAATTATGCTCTCTATATAAATCCCTCTGAGCGTTCCTAAATCTTCCTCGTCGGCAAGTTCCGCATTTACATCTCTGATGCGAATACCAAGTAATGCTCTCTGAACAGTCCCATATTGTATCAAGTCGTCGCTCACCTTCTTCACAAGGCTTACAGGGACCGCAAACGAGTAGCCAGCAAATGCCCCAGTTGGAGAGATGATTGCCGTATTAATCCCAACTAGCTCTCCTCTTAGATTGACCAAAGCGCCACCACTATTGCCCGGATTAACTGCGGCATCAGTTTGGATAAATGATTCAATTTGTAAACTGGTTCCCATGTTCTGTCTTGCTAGAATTCCGATATTTCTTGCTTTCGCACTGACGATTCCGGCTGTGACAGTCGATCTAAACTCGAACGGATTACCTACTGCAAGCACCCATTCACCTAGCTGAAGCTGATCCGAATTACCCCATTTCATAGGGACGAACGATGCTCCTTCCACTTTGAGCACGGCTAAGTCAGTTGTCGGATCTAGCCCAATAATCTTTGCCTCATATGTGCTATTATCATTGAGCATGATTTCTATGGAGGAAGCACCGTCTACGACGTGGTGATTAGTCACAATATGTCCTTGATCGGAAATGATCACCCCCGAACCAGACCCACGAGAAGGACGACGACCTTGTCTCGGGTCATCACCAAAATACTCTCTCAGCATACCCTCAAAGTCGGCACTGCCTTCCTGTTCTGATCCGTCATAGATGGTTCTTACATGCACGACAGTATTGGTCGCACTATTTGCAGCGTAGACAAAATTTAGCCCTTCTGGTACCACATAATTAGTCGTATCCAAGACCATATTGGTAAAGCTCACCTCACCCGATTGAGCAACCTGTACAGGCATCGCTTGCTCCTTGTCTGCGATAAGCGAATAGCCACCGATCGCTATCACACCTCCCAGTACCGAAGAGAAAGTCATAGCAACTATTAATTTTCTAGTATCCATATGTTCAGTAAAATAGTAAATGGTTCAAAAATACAAACGGGAAAGGCCCGCGATTGATTTAACATTTTTGTTACTTAACATGATTTAACAATGAAGGCAGACGCTCTCAAGCCTGCCTTCACTTCAAAACTCAAACAACCAACCTATTTTATATTGACTAGTCTCTTGTTTTCTTTTTTTTCATCCTTAGGCACTAAAACCTCCAGTATACCATCTGTATAGCTAGCATCGATTTTATCTGCATCTATGTTGTCTGGTAGATAAAAGGATCTGCTGAATGTCCCGTAATGCGTTTCTACACTTTTGAAATTTTTCTCCTGCTTCTCGTCTTTGATTTTACGTTCTCCCGAAACAGTTAATTGATCTGCGTTGATATCAATATGGATATCTTCCTTTTTGAACCCTGGAAGGGCGAGGTAGATCTCAAATGAATTTTCTGTCTCTGCTATATCCACCTGAGGTGAAAAAGTTCGCTCAGATTTTCCTGAAACCATTTCCTCGTTGAAAAAACGATCAATAAATCCGTTGAAGGTTGTTGGTTGAAATTTGTTCGGGTTGTATCTTATAAGTGTCATGATATTTCGTTTTTTAGTTTTTAAAAATTCTGGAATGCATTAATCGAAATTTATGCCAGTCGAATTTTCTCACTTATAATGGCTATTTTAAGTGACATTATGACGCATTAACTTATTTTTACTCACAATAATATGTCATATTGTCATATTTGGCTTGCGAAATGACCTTTTGTTGCCGCAATAAAAAATTATCTGATAAGACTTTGAAGATTTGATTGAATCAAAATACATTTGCACTCCTTTTGAGAATATCCTCATCGTGTTATATCAAATCAGTGGCTTGCCCAGATTAGAAATGACACAGAAAAAAGGAATCATTCCTCCTTAGCTCAGCTGGTTAGAGCATCTGACTGTTAATCAGAGGGTCCTTGGTTCGAGCCCAAGAGGAGGAGCAAAAAAAACCTAATTGCGAAAGCAGTTAGGTTTTTTTGTTTTACATAGCTTTTAAAAATAGGCTCGCACCAGTTCGAAGATCGATCACACTGCTATCTTGCAGTTAGCACGTTAACTTTTTTATCTTAATCCAATTTTAATAACCAATTTCGAATCTCGTTCCGAAATTCAGGATCAAAGGGTTGCTGTGTAGCAGTTTCCCAATCTACGCAACGATTGTCCACTTTATAAAATGCATGTTGCCCGGCTTTCATCACTTTAACCGAAATATTTGATGGGGTATTATTATCAAATACCTCATTTAGATGGCCTATATTTTGCCCGGGAGGTACATTAACATCGTGCTCTGCATATAATAAAAGCGTAGGACAAGTGAGATTTTTAAGCGCCTCGTCATGGTCATAATCAAAAATCAAATGCCAATAATAAGCGCTTCTGATAAATGGAAGTGTTCTGCCGATGCTAGCGGCTCTTCTTTTACGCGGGTGATATTTATGCATCTTTTTCTCTAGTAGATCCCCACTAACCCCCTTACATATATACATCAGACTGTCATACATACTTGTTTGTGCCTTTATGCTTACTGTGGGCCCGGCTAAGCTTAGCACAAACGCTATATCGGTATGCTGGGAAGCAGTCAGCTGGGCTACCCACCCACCCTGACTATGGCCAGTTATACCAATTCTGGAAGTATCAATATCCTGTCGGGTTTTTAGATATTGCACAGCCGCATAAGCATCATCTGCTCTACCATAGAAATCATTCGTTTTCCAGTTACCAGTAGAGTTTCCCAGGCCTCTTTTGTTACAGTACAATACGGCATATCCCTGCTCCAAGAGTAAATCTTCAATATAGAATTTATGAGGCCCCCAGGCCTCCTCTTCCACTCCATCAAAGGGGTGAGGACCGGAACCTTGCTGAAATACTACCGCAGGCATTTTGCCTTCATTGTGAGGTTGTATAAGGATCCCTTCAATGGTTTGCTTACCGCTTTTAAAGGTCACAGTGGAGGCGATTCGATCCTGCGCCAAAACTAACTGGCTGGCAATAAGTGCGAGAGAAAAGATTACTAGCGTTTTCATATTCCTGATGTTTTTTTAGCTTCTTTCATTAATTTTTTGACCATATCCAGATAGATGATTTTTTCGGTCCTGAAAGTAGTAGTGGGAGAGTTAGTTAGTATTATGGCGCCTGTTCCGGTTTCCGGATCGAATGAAACTACTGAACACATTCCGGGATCCAGCCCGGTATGTGAGGGATATCGAGGCATCAACATATAGTAGAGTGGGTTCTGAAACTCATTATAGCTCCATGAAACTGCTTGCCACTTATCCGCCTCCGGATATTGAACACGCAAAAACTCACGGATAGTGGCTTCACTCAAAAATTCCTCTCCATCTATTTTTCCATTATTGAGCATCAGCTTTACAAACTGTGCATAGTCAGTCACTGTAGTTCTTAGTTGTCCGGATGGGTAATTAGGGTAGTTAAAATGTGTGAGTACTTGTGTCCCCTTAAAATCAGTTTCCTTGTAAGGCATATTATGAGGCAGGGCGATATTATCATGGGCGATTTTTGAAAATATCCAGTAGGTGTTACCCATGTGCAAAGGCTTAAATACTTCCTGACGCATGTATTCATCAAATGGCATCCCTGAAATACGTTCCACCAGGTAACCGATCAATCCGTAGCCCACATTTGTGTATCGATTCAGACTGGTTGGTGTATGCTTGTAGAAATTCTTCTCTGCATCATAGTATTCACCATTTTCGAGTAAGTAAGACTTTAAAAAGTCCTCCAGACTCATAGTAGCGTCACCGCCTTGGTCGATGGTATAACCAATTTCCAATTTCTCCCAATTGTCGCGGATAGAAGAAACATGCGCCAAAAGCATTCTCACCGTAATCTTTTTATCGGGTACATGGGGGTTGACTATCTTAAATGGCAAATAGGTGTTAATGCCTTCATCCAAAGACACCTTACCCTCATCATATAGCTTCATCATGGCCAGCGCGGTCATCGGTTTTGAAATGGAAGCTACCATAAACAAGGTGGTATCGTTGATACGATCAGGTTTCTTGTATTCCTTGATGCCATAGCTGCCTACCCACTCCAATTCGCCATAGGCCACGTAGCCAACCTGCATGCCTATTCTGCCGGAGTGCTTCATTTTTTTTGTAAAAAACTTATCCAGCTTTATAGATTTAGTTTGTGCTTGTACCACTATGAAGGAACATGCCAGCAGCATACTTAGGAAAAAATTGAATTGGACTTTCATTTGAGTAAAAAGTTTGGTGTTGCCTATATAGACTCAAATGAAGTAAATGGGTTGTTTAAAAGCAGCTTGAGGTTGTGCTGAATGCTGATATTAAGACATTAAACAGCCTTAAAATAGCCTGGAGACTTACCTGTTTTCTTTTTAAAGGCCATGTACATAGAGGAACGAGACTTAAAACCTGCCTCTGCTCCCACACCTTCTACAGACAGGTAATTGTTCTGTTCGCCGGCTAGAAGAACAATCGCTTTATCCACCCGGAAATTGTTCACCCATTCATTGAAGTTGTTACCCGCCACCTGGTTAATACAACTTGATAAAGTACGGGCTGGAATTTTCAGCTGTCTGGAAAAATCATAAATGGTCAGATTATGGTCCAAAAAATACCCATTATCCTTCATTTCCTTTTCAATCTTCGGATATAAATCCGAAGGCAATAAAAGCTCTGCTTTCTTTTGCTTTTCTAGTGGACTAGAAGCTAGATGGAAACGATCCGCTGATTCCTCAAAAAGTGTCTGACGGGTGAGTGCTTTATAACTCACAAAGTAATTGAAGACCGCAATGAAGAGAAATATGGCAACAGAAAGATCTGATTGCCCCGTTCCACCCAATGCGATTCGGGTTAATTCCGCTCCCCAGAAAAAAATAATTGGAACGATGAGAAAGATAAACTGATACAACCATTTCAAGTCGAGCATCTTAAAATCTGAAGATTCATTGCTTACAATCTCCTTGTACTTTAATGTCTCCCGAAGTGCTATAACAAATGCTACTACCGTCAAAGCAAATGCATAATATTGGAGCGACATATAGAAAATATCCATCCACCGCCACCCGATCAACTCCAAAAGTGTTGTATCAGCGATCCAGAACAACAGTAAATTGAACACAGTAAGCGCAATAATGGCGAAAGCCAATCCATAGTGGGCTTTTAAAAACAGTCGATAAGCTAAGGACCGTCCTAATTTTTCTAATACAAAATGAAGAAAAAGTAATGGAAGTAACCACTTTACTTCCGGAAGGGTGAAGTAGTGCGCGATAGAATATGATCCTATTTGATCATACGGCAGTATATCGGTAAAGGCCTGGAAGACAAAAGCAATCAGAAAACAACCCAAAAGCTTATTGGCATAGCTACTATAACGCTTGGTTGAAATAAAAACCACCCCGAGTAAAAGCCCTTGAAATAATGCCCCCCAGATAAGTATGGTAATAATTAATCTCAATTATTAATAATTCACTGAAACTATAAAATCAGGAACAATTAAGTACAAAAAAATTAAACATGATACGACACGATGTAAAAATGCAGTTCATCTCATTTTACATAGCTCTCAAGTCCTCATCATTCATTGAATATTTGTCTCATAGAAAGGAAATTAAAACTCACGGATGTAGACCTACTTTATCAACGATGATCAATCAAAGTAGTCCTGATCTAATCCCAACAACACCATGTATACTCTATAGAAAGAATAAGCAACCAGGGATCTGAATTTTATATTCAAATCAATAAGACCTAAAGCTTTCCATTGAGGAACGACCGCTATTCTGACAAAAAAGGATTCCACTTTGAAAAACATTAGCTACTTTATTAATGGTTAAAAGTTTACGCAGAAATGGAGTTTTTCCGAATAATAAAAGCAGAGACTCAAGAAATAAATATTCAAGGTGATTTAACTCTTGAGAACCTGGAATCAATAAGTAATGAGATTTTCATCATTGATAATCAAAATGAAAATAATGCAACCATTGGAAGTATTTGGGGAGAGTTTACTCTAAGTAGGATGCTGATCAAGGGAGGAATACGCTTTGCCTTGTTAGAATGCCCTAACGCATTAACATGGACCCTTACCACAGGGTATCCTCCGGATCCTGATTCACTGATTATCCATCTAACAATCAATCGTAAAACACAAAAAACAGCGTTCATCGAAGAAATTGAAGGTTTTTTAGACGATCAAAGTACTTGCCTTCAAAAATTCTTCAAGCATAGAAAAACTTCTAATTAGCAATCCCCTAAGCATCCACTTTCCTCTATTAATATGATACTTAAAACAATCAATTGCTGCAGCTTTCAATGAAGAGGGGCGCCCGGCTAGGGGCGCTTTCAAAGCACAATTCATCACGAATTGTGCTTTTTTTATGCTTGAGCTTTAGTACTTAATTATTATGAGTCCTTCGTACAGATAGCACTTACCAACTGAAAGTGTTATTTTGATATGAACCATGCAGGGCATTCTTCATTGATCAAAGACTTGCTGTCCGCTTGGGGCTTCAAAACCCTATTCAATAACCAGCAATCCTATTTACGTGAAATATTTTTTAACATGCTGCTTGTTCACCGCAACTGTGGTCTTGGATCGGAAAGTCCGCACTACAGGTAGCTCAATTAATTAAATCGACACATTCATAAAGGCTGACTGATTTTAATCATAGTACGACCTAACTCTTTCCATGGGATAGCACAAATGTGCTATTTAGCTTGACTTATGAAATTAAAAACAACACCATGGACACGAAAGAGCAAATCGAAAATGTAGTGTTTCACCAAACACAATGTCTCAACGCTATTGAAGATATGAAGTCAATGATTGAACATAATCGCGAGGACATAGCCATCAACAAATTGAAGGATCTTGAAAAAGAGCTAACAAGGCTCACGGTCCAGCTTCGGCAAATAGAAAAAACGATATAACTAAAAAGGGGAGGTACAACCTCCCCTTTTTGTATTTACCCTAAGAAGGGGTACTTGTAATCTGTCGCTGGAACGAAAGTTTCCTTGATCGTTCTAGCATTAACCCATCGCAGCAAATTCATCATAGAGCCTGCCTTATCGTTTGTCCCAGAGCCTCTTGCTCCACCAAAGGGTTGTTGACCGACAACTGCTCCAGTAGGCTTATCATTGATATAGAAGTTTCCTGCAGCATTCACTAGCTTTTTAGTTGCTAATTCTATCGCGTAGCGATCTTTGGAGAGGATCGCACCTGTAAGCGCATAAGGGGATGTCTGGTCTACCAACTCCAACGTTTCTTCGAAGCGCTCTTCTTGATATACATAGATGGTCAAGACGGGCCCGAATATTTCTTCGCACATTGTCGTGTACAAAGGATCTTTCACAACAATCACTGTGGGCTCGATGAAATAACCCTTGCTTTTGTCATGGCCACCTCCAACGATAACTTCTACTGAAGGGTCGGCTTTTGCCTTATCGATATACGACGATATTTTATCAAAAGCACGCTCATCAATTACAGCATTAATAAAATTTGAGAAGTCCTCAGGCGGTCCCATTTTAAATGATGAAACATCAGCAATCACCTGCTCTTTGACTTCTGGCCACAGATTGGTGGGTATGTATGCCCGTGAAGCAGCGCTACATTTCTGCCCTTGGAATTCAAATGCTCCTCTAACCAATGCCGTAGAAACTTCTTTAGCATTTGCCGACTTATGAGCAACGACGAAGTCCTTTCCTCCAGTTTCGCCAACAATCCTTGGGTATGAGCGGTACTTTTCAATATTAGTGCCGATCGTCTTCCACAAGTGTTTGAAGACTGATGTGCTCCCTGTGAAGTGAAGAGCTGCAAAGTCCTTGTGGTTAAACACTACCTCTCCAACTTCCGGACCATCCACATAGATCATGTTTATGACGCCATCAGGCAAACCTGCTTCTTTGAACAATTCCATAATCACCTGAGCAGAGTATATCTGTGTATACGCTGGTTTCCAAATGACTGTGTTGCCCATCAAGGCAGGAGCGGCAGGTAGGTTTCCTGCAATCGAAGTAAAATTGAATGGGGTTATGGCCAAAACAAAGCCTTCTAGAGGTCTATATTCTGATCTATTCCAAGTCAGTGGCAAAGACTCTGGCTGATCGGCGTAGAGTTCTTGCATAAACTGCACATTGAATTTTAAGAAATCAATAAACTCGCAAGCTGCATCAATCTCTGCCTGGTAGGCATTCTTGGACTGCGCAAGCATTGTTGCCGCATTTATTTTGTCTCGATATGGTCCAGCTAGTAAATCTGCAGCTTTTAGGAAAATAGCAGCACGATGCTCCCACGCCATGTTTGCCCAAGCATCCTTCGCACCAAGCGCGGCCTTTATTGCTTGCTCAACGTGTGACTTATCACCTTCACTGAAATGACCCAGCACATGCTTATGATCATGGGGTGGATGGATAGATATTTTCTTATCAGTAGTTACGTGATCACTTCCAATGTACATTGGGATATCAACAGTAGTACTTCGCAGCTGTTCTAGTGCTGCTTGCAATGATTGCCGCTCCGGTGAGCCCGGTGCATAACTTTTGATAGGCTCATTGACAGCTTTCGGGATGATGTAATTTCCTTTGGGCATTTGAATATTATTTTTACAGTTGTTATTTGAATTCCTTCACAAATCTAATGTGAAAGCATTGCCATAAGTTCACTTAAGTGATGAATAGTATCAACCTTGGTATCTGACTTACTTTCTCCTTTATGATTGTACCAGACTACATCCCAGCCTGCATCTTGCGCTCCAGCGATATCAGTCTGCAAATTATCTCCGATCATTAAAGATTTTTCGCTCTCAGCACCTGATATTTCAAGCGCATAGTCAAAGATTCCACTATCAGGTTTTCTACTACCGGTAGATTCAGAAGTCACTACATGATCAAAAAAATGATCTATATCGCTGGAAATAAGCTTTGTATTTTGAGTGTCGGTAAACCCATTTGTAATGATATTGATACTGTACTTATGGCTGATTGCTTTCAATAACTCTCTAGTTCCGTCGATCAGCTGGCCTTTACGCGGACATTGCTGAATAAAAAAATCTGACATACTGGTAGTCAGTACCATATCTGGTTTTCCTCGTCCTTCAAGTACCTGAGCGAATCTTTGTTCTCGGATATCCTCACGACCTATCTCACTTCTATTGTATTTGTCCCAAAGTCCAAAATTGACAGAATGAAAAACATTGATAAATGCATCAACTCGAGAGAAATAGCGTAACATGTTGAACTCAATGAATAACTCATTCAAAGTTTCACGCGCGTTATTTTCATAGTCCCAGAGGGTATGATCGAGGTCAAAGAACAAATGTGTGTAGTGTTTCAATATCTATAATCTTTAGCGGCTAACTTATTACTAGCCAATTCCCTATTACTATCCATTATTCGGAAAGTCTCCATGTCTTCTTGCAGTTGTGTGTCTTTTTGCAAAAAAGCGATCATCTGACTAACGATGTCTTGTACTTCTTCCTTGATAGAATAGAAAACCCATTGATCTTGTTTTCGAATACTCAGCAAACCACTATTTTTCAGATATGTGATGTGCCGAGAGGTCTTCGTCTGTGTAAAGTCCAAAATAGACTCCAAATCAGATATTGTTAATTCTCCATTACGGTAAAGTAGGTGAATAATACGGGCTCGCGATTCGTCAGAAAACGCTTTAAAAATCTGTGTCCCGATTGTTAATGTGAAATTCTTGAGTCGCACGTTGTATATTTGTTTTCGTTAAATACGCAAACTTTTAAGGCAGTCTACGTATTGTATACAAAAATACACCATACCAAGTGCGACAAATCTTGAAGAATATATTTATATTAATGTTATCCGTCTTTTGGATTGGAGGTTATGCACAAGAAGCTGAACCAACAAATAAAGTGATACAACTCACTGGGGTTATATTCACCGCAGATAGCTCCAATATTGTTCCTGGCGTGCATGTGTATGTGCCTGATGGTGGTAGAGGAACTACATCTAATCCTTACGGTTTTTTCTCAATGCCTGTGTTAGAAGGTGATAGCCTCGTTTTCAGCTCAGTAGGTTTTGATCGTACCTATTATATCGTTCCTGCTCATAAGGAAGAATACAGTTTGAAACTATTGATGTATCTCAACGAGGATGTCACCTATTTGGAAGAGGTAGAAATATTTCCTTACCCATCAGAAGCAACTTTCAAAGCGGCTGTACTCGCCACACAACTCCCTAATCAGCAAGATATCGATTACATCGATCGCTGGGCAAATAGTGAAACTATGGCTCTGATGGCTAGGAATCTCCCAAATTCGCCCAACATGAATCATCGCTATTTTATGCAGCAGCAGTTAGATGCAAATAATCGGCGATATCAAGTGCAGCAAAACCCGTTGCTTAACCCATTTGCATGGGCAAGCTTTATCAGGTCTCTAAGAAATCGGTAATTAATCTGCTTGCATGGATGAGGCTACACGTTCAACCTCTTCCCATACTCTAAAGGTATTTTTGTAGCATATTTTTGCTATGTCCTCTTCACTATAACCTCTTTTTAGAAGTTCTTCGATAAGGTTAGGATAAGTAGAAACATCTTTTAGCCCTTTGGGCAAACTATCTCCCACACCATCGTAGTCGCTGCCTAGGCCTACATGATCAACCCCAACTAAAGATACAACGTGATCAATATGATCCGCTACAATATTGATATCCGCGTAGGCATCAATCTCTTCAGCATAAGCTTTCGCGTAAGCTTGATAAGCAGAATCTCTTCTCTCTAACCCGCTTTCTGCTGCCCAATTTGTCATATGCTCTGACATCGCTTCACGTTTGTCCTGTATCGCCTGAGATAAAAAAGTACTTCCAAAATTGATATGGATGACTCCTCCATTTACAGCCATTGCTTTGATCAATGTGTCAGGCATATTACGCTCCCATCCGGGTGTGAATTTTCTACAGCTACTGTGAGAGGCAATAACAGGAGCCTTAGTCAATCGCAATGCATCAAAAGCGGCGCTATCTGTTACATGTGAGATATCAACCATTATTCCCCATTTATTCATCTCAGCAATTACTTGCTCACCAAATGGGCTTACTCCGTTCCAAGTATAGGTTGTATCGTAAGATGAATCTGAAATCTGATTATCCTTGGAGTGTGTCAAGGTTATATATCGAATGCCGCGTTCAGCAAAATATTTAACATTTCCTAAGTCATCTTCGATCGGTGCTCCGTTTTCCATGCCCATCGGTAGAGAAATCAAGCCTTTTGAAAAGTTGGTTTTGATGTCGGACGGACTATTAGCCGAAGCAAACAGAGTTGGGTATTCAGCTGACACTTGATTGACCATATCAATCAATGAATCAGCAAATGCTTTAGCGCCACCATTCACTTGATAGGAAGAAGGCACATAAACAGACATAAAGGGAGCATCCAGCCCGCCTTTCTTGGCCTTAGGATAATCAAAATTTCCAGTTGTCTCCACAGAAACATCTTCGACCTCCTTCTTCAGCATGAACCCTTTGACAACCATCCTAAAGGGTAAGTCTACATGACCGTCGATGATGATATTTTCCTTGGCCAGTTTAGCAGCTTGTGCTGCGTAATCCTGCTGTTCGATTGGTTGCTGGGTTTGAGAACACGAAAATGAAAAAATAATGACAGAAATAATCAGTAAAAATCGCATGGTATTTAGGTTAGTTAGGTGGTAAAAATAATGCCCCGACTCCACAGTGTGAAATCGGGGCATACTCTACTGAGCAAAGCTCAGAAGTGGTTTTAATTAATTGGCATCTTCTTGGACCAATACGTCAATTTCTAATCGACCGTCTGATCCAGCAGTACCAGTGATCGTTTTAACCAAAATCAAACCTTTCTTAGCACCACCTTCTTTGGTAGCATCTGTCAAGAATCCGTACACTTGATCAGCAGCAAGGCTAGAGATCACATTGTTCTCATCTGTACCTGCATCATATGCAGCATCGATGTCAGCCCAAGTAGTTACCTCCGCAAACGCAGCTGCAGTTAGTTCTGTAGATACGAAATTGATTGAGTTTTTAGTTCCCCAGCTAGCAACCTGAGCCGAGAA
>JBLIIJ010000106.1:0-12225 GCA_047635055.1 Cyclobacteriaceae bacterium
GGGGCACTACTTGGCGATAGAATAAGAATGAATGCGATTTTTAATGATCGTGTATATATGCGCTCTCTAGCTACTCGTCAATCGAATTTGGCCTTGTCGAAGTACGTACAAGATGCGCTTGATATTGTGAAAGTGGCGGGTTTTGATTTGATCATTCTTGAAACTTCTGGGATTGGACAATCTGACACAGAGATTACCGACCACTCTGACTTGTCTTTGTATGTCATGACTCCTGAATACGGAGCTGCTACACAGTTAGAGAAAATTGATATGCTTGATTTTGCTGATATTATTGCTTTAAATAAGTTTGATAAGCGTGGAGCTCTGGATGCTTTGAGAGATGTGAAAAAGCAGTATAAGCGCAATCATAACCTATGGGATGCTGAAGATGATCAGCTGCCAGTATACGGAACCATTGCCTCTCAATTTAACGATCCAGGGATGAATAAGCTCTACAGTTCGTTGATTAAATTAATTGTGGAGCGTACAGGCGCATCTTTAGCTTCGATGTTTGAATCAACTGATGAGATGTCTGAGAAGATATATATTATTCCACCGAAAAGAATTCGTTACTTGTCTGAAATTTCTGAGATAATAAGAGCGTACAATGAAACAGCAGAAAGCCAAAAGCAAGTAGCACAAAAACTATATAGTTTAGACCAAACAGCATCAATCTTAAAAGATAAAGAAGCAGTATTGTTGGCTATTGAGGAGGCAAAGGAAAAACTGCTTTTAGATCTCGATCCTCACAATAAAAAAATTATCGAGAATTGGGAAAACAAAAAAGCCAACTACCAAGGGGATGTTTTTACTTATGAGGTCAGAGGAAAGAAAATTGAGGTAGAAACAACAACTAAGTCTCTATCGAATACTAAAGTGCCAAAGGTAAGCTTGCCGAAATATGAGGCTTGGGGTGATATCCTGAAGTGGAACCTACAAGAAAATGTCCCAGGAGAATTTCCTTATACAGCTGGTGTTTTTCCATTTAAAAGGAAAGGAGAAGATCCAACGAGAATGTTTGCAGGGGAAGGTGGGCCTGAGAGAACCAACAAGCGATTTCACTATTTGTCAAAAGGATTACCTGCAGCAAGGTTGTCAACGGCTTTTGATTCTGTGACTTTATATGGAGAAGACCCTGACCATCGACCAGATATATATGGTAAAATTGGAAACTCAGGCGTCAGCATTTGTTGTTTGGATGATGCGAAAAAACTTTATTCTGGGTTTAATTTATGTGATCCCACCACTTCAGTTTCTATGACTATAAATGGTCCTGCCGCGACCATGACCGCTTTTTTTATGAATGCGGCCATAGATCAGCAATGCCAATTATATATCAAAGAAAATGGCTTAGAAGAAGAAGTTGAACAAAAGATAAATCAAATTTATAAAGGGGGTACACGCCCAAGTTATCAGGGTGATCTTCCCGAAGGTAACAATGGACTTGGTCTTATGCTTCTGGGAGTCACAGGTGATCAAGTGTTACCATTAGATGTCTATACCGACATCAAAAAGAGAACATTGTCAACTGTAAGAGGTACAGTACAAGCAGATATATTGAAAGAAGATCAAGCACAGAATACGTGTATTTTTTCTACCGAATATTCGCTGAGATTGATGGGGGATGTACAGCAATATTTCATTGATAATCGGGTTCAGAATTTTTATTCTGTGTCAATTTCAGGCTATCATATTGCAGAAGCAGGAGCAAATCCAATTACGCAGCTAGCCTTTACCATTGCCAATGGTTTCACTTTCGTAGAATATTATTTATATCGAGGAATGGACATAAACCATTTCGCACCGAATCTTTCTTTCTTTTTCTCGAACGGTGTAGATGCGGAGTATGCAGTCATTGGTAGAGTAGCTAGAAGAATTTGGGCAAAGGCAATGAAACTGAAATATGGAGCGAACGACAGGTCTCAAAAGCTGAAATATCATATTCAGACCTCAGGGAGATCATTGCATGCTCAAGAAATTGACTTCAACGATATCAGAACAACATTGCAGGCTTTGTACGCCATTTATGATAATTGTAATTCACTTCACACCAACGCTTATGATGAGGCGATCACAACACCAACAGAACACTCGGTAAGAAGGGCTATGGCTATTCAGTTGATTATCAACAATGAATTTGGACTAGCGAGAAACGAGAATCCAATGCAAGGTTCATTTATTACAGAAGAGCTTACTGATCTGGTCGAGGAGGCTGTAATGATAGAGTTTGATCGAATAACCGAAAGGGGAGGAGTGCTAGGAGCCATGGAGTCGATGTATCAGCGAGGAAAGATTCAAGAGGAAAGCCTGCAATACGAGATGAAAAAGCATACTGGTGAGTTGCCAATTATTGGTGTAAATACATTTTTATCTTCTAAGGGAAGTCCAACCATAATTCCTGATGAAGTTATTCGAGCCACGACTGAAGAAAAAGAGAGCCAGATTACGAATTTAAATATGTTGCATGGTCAACATTCGCAACGAACCAAAGAGCTTATCGGCGCACTTCAACAAGCGGCACTCAAAAATGAAAATACATTTGAGTTATTAATGGAGGCAGCTAAATATTGTTCTTTAGGACAAATTACAAATGGAATGTTTGAAGTTGGTGGACAGTACAGAAGGAATATGTAATGTTTTTTGATGAAAATATTTGAAGGGAAGGTCTCCAATTTTCTTTCAGGACAGATCTAGAATATTTGAAGGTTTATTTTTATCGTAAAACATTTTTAAAAAGAGTATTGCGGGATGCTTATCGTTAAGTATTTCAGGGAATTTGAAAAAATCAATTAAGTCGTTGAAACCAGTTAAATCATTGAAGTCAGTGGCAGAGAGTTTTTGAAAACCCATACTCCAATTATTGAAATTTCTTTTAGTGAGTTCACCTTTTAATAGGGTGCTCACTTTTTGATGCCTATCATCTTGTGATATTGTTTTGTAAATTTTTTGGACAGTTTTTTTATCTCCTTCTAAAACTTGTATAAACTGGTTCTTCATATAAAGAAGTATCCCTGTAACATCAAGTATAATATTATTCTTTTGACTCTTGATCAATAGTTGCTTTAGTTCTTCGTCTGTCAACGTTTGCTTGGTATAGCTGACATAAAGTAGGTAGTAAATCAAAGTGGGTCATTTAATGTTCATTCAATGTAGTCTTAATGACTGGAAATTGCTAATGATTATTGTTGACTCATTTTAAAAAAATGCAAGTTGGAAGTGATGGTATAATAAAGTTTTTCTGAGTCAAATGGCTGGGTCATGAAGTCGTTTATCCCCACTTTTTTACCTTCTCTTTCACTTCGGGTAATACATCAGCCGACAAGGCTATTATGGAAATATCCTAGTTGTACTTTTAACTCTAATTCACTATGCTGGGTGAATTTTACAGCATTGCTGATAAAATCATTGAGAATCCGACTAAAACGAACCAGATCTCCCTAAATATAGGCGGTTATATAAGAGTCACTTTTAATATATAATTTGATTCCTTTTTCTATGGCTCGCTGTATGCAAGTAGAAATTGCTCTAGAGCATAATTCTTTCAACGAAAAATCACGATTATCAAATTCAATATGTTCTTCGTCAATTTTAGAAAAGTCGACTATATCATTTTTCAAAACTAAAAACTACTGCGATGATTAAAAATGGTAAAGCTAATAGGCCTAATACCATATTAAAACTCACAGAAGTAGCTCCTTAACTTATTGAATAAGATTTTGTAACAAGGAATATAAGAAGAGCAAAAGCCATATAATACTTGATTGAATTCAGATGTTTTATTATTCGCGTGAATGCAGGACTTATGAAAAATAAGTATTAGAACAATACAAAAGGAATGACGGGTATTTCATTGTTATCTTTCTGCATTTAATTGCACATATTTAAGTTGTTCGTTTAATCAGAGTTAAATTTTTATCGATGAGATATTGTTATTTTTTCATACTTGCTTCAATCCCATTATTTGTCTACGCTCAGGAAATTCCTCAACCAAATTGGGCGGAGTTACAAAAAACAAAGCCTTGGGAGCACACGGAATTATATAGGGAGATCCCTAGTGTTACTCCAGAAACCTCAAATAATATACCCTCAGATGCCATTGTACTTTATAATGGTGTGGATTTGTCTAGTTGGCAAAAACCACAATTTAGCTTTCCGGTAAGTATGGAAGCTTTCAAAGTGATGATTCCACAAATGGAATCATCATATGAAAACTCAAGTGCGGAATGGAAATCTGAGCGTAGTGTAATGATCGTGGAGCCAGGCACAGGGCCAATAGCCACCAAAGAGGCCTTTGGTGATATCCAGTTGCATATCGAATGGTTAGCGCCCATAACCGAAGGTAAAGAAGGACAAGCCTACAGTAACAGTGGAATCTTTTTTATGGGCTTATATGAAGTCCAAATTTTAAATTCATATGAAAATCCAACCTATGCTAATGGGCAGGCAGCCTCCGTTTATAAGCAACACATTCCTTTGGTAAATGCCTCGTTACCTGCCGGATCATGGCAAAAATATGATATTGTATTTATGTCGCCTAGGTTTTCAGATAAAGGGACATTGGTTAGACCTGCTAAAGTAACAGTCTTTCACAATGGTATTTTAGTTCAAAATGGCGTAGAATTACTCGGGCCGACATGCTATATCGGTACACCATATTATGTTCCACACCCTGAAAAATTACCTTTAATACTCCAAGACCATGGGGATCCAATGCAGTTTAGAGATATTTGGGTGAGAGCATTATAAATGGCGTAAAATAAAAAAGTGAATGATATTGAGTCATTCACTTTTTTTATAAGAAGTTTTTATTGTTTAAGCTTTAGCAGGAATCAACTCTTTGTTATAATCCTTTCTAATGGCCCAAATTTGATTAATATCTTTGATCAACTTTGATAATACCTCTGGAGTAATTGCTTGCTTCGGATCGTCACCAATGCCTCTCTTTGGTTGGCAATGCGATTCAATGATCACGCCATCAGCGCCATATGCCATAGCTGCCATAGCCGCTGAGGGAACATATTTAGCTCTTCCGACAGAATGCGAAGGATCGACAATCACGGGTGCCCAAGTTTTTTCTTTCAGTAAAGGAGTGATTGATTCATCAGGGTAATTTCTATAGCCATCCATGGTTGGTGCGGTACCTCTTGGGCAAAGCATAACGTCTGGATTTCCTCCAGCAGCGATATACTCTGATGCGGCAATAAACTCATTGATAGGACCCATACCCATTGATCGCTTTAAAAGAACAGCAATTTTCTTGTCTGCCGTTGCTTCTCCAACTTTTTTCAACAATGAATAATTTAATGCATTTCGTGCGCCTATTTGAAGAATATCAACACCCGCTTCAACAGCAATAGACAATTGATGCTCATCCATAACCTCGGTATCTACAGGTAAACCTGTTTGTTCTTTAGCTTCAATTAATATTTTCATGGATTTATCATCACCCTGAAAAGAATAAGGCATAGTTCGAGGTTTCCAAACTCCGCCGCGAAGAGCTTTAGCACCTGCTTCTTTCATCGCATGCGCTGTTTCTATAAACAACTGAGGGTTTTTCGGATCAATGGTACATTGACCAGCGATGATGAATGGAGAATCTCCAACAATCTCATTCCCAATAGTTATTCTATGATGCGCCAGTTCGCTATTAACATCCATTAGTTTAAAAGGGGAGTCTACTGCATCGAACCTATCTATATAATCTAGACCTAGAATTCGATTGACCATGATAGTTTCGCGTTCCTCTCCTAGAACCGCATATATCGTTCTATGATGACCTTCTATTTGTTGTATGCGGCAACTATATTCTTCTACGATTTCGTTTACTTCAATTAGTTGACTTTCCGTCAATCTTTGCTCCTTTGGGATGATCATAACCCTTTGTTAATTTAAATGAAACGCAAAAGTAGGTTTTGATCCTTCTTAATCAAAAAAGTGGTTAAAAAAAGAGCAGATACAATTCTGTGAATTGCATATTTGCACAAATAATGTGTCAAAATTGAGGATATTACAAAAATGAAAGTAAAACTAGGCTACAAAACAGATCAAGAATATTTTGCTATCAATGACTCTGATAACAGAATCGAAATAGATATGCTACCACGTGAAGATAAAAAAGCCATGTCTCCCACGGAGTTGCTTTTGTCCGGAGTGATAGCCTGCGCTGCAGTCGATATTGTTTCGATGATAAAGAAAAAACGTAAATCTCTCATTGAATTTTCTGGAGAGGCGAGTGGTGAGCGGAGAGATGAGCAGCCGAGGAAATTCACAAGTATGCATATTCACTACAGAATAATAAGCCCAGATCTAACACAAATCGATGCAGAGAAGATTGTCCATTTGGCTGTTGAGAAATATTGCTCCGTGGCATCAACAATCAATGAGTCTACAACACTGACTCATTCTGTGGAGGTAGTGCCCAATTGATTGGGCTTTTCTTTTTTTAATTGAAGTAGCGTAGCTTTTATTTCTCCATAGGAATATTCATCGCCGAGTTTTGATTTAATATCCGCCGATGAAGGCTCCTCGACTTCTAAATGTTTGATTACTTCTAGAATGTTGGCCAATTTTTCAGGATTTACTACGTCGCTAGCTTTTACTTCACCGGATTCAATAAAGTTACATAGGTGACTTTCAATGGTTCCTGGGACTAAGCCTCTTTCCTCAGCAATTTCTTCTATTTTTTTGCCTTCTTTGAACATCGCCAGCGTGATGAACTTGGTTTCACCTCGACCTATTTTTTTCGGCTTATTTTCTTCAAGATTCTTGGCAATTTCCGCTTTATCATTCATTCGGATTTCGTCAAGATCAGAAAGTATATCTATCGTTTTTTTAGAATCTGTCAATCCTTTGATGATAACCATCGCATGACTTAGTCCTCCAAGAAGGTGCGCGATTGTGATTTCGATTGAATACAAGGATGTCTGATATTTTTTGACCCCTTTTTTCTGCCCGAAACTCTTTTTTTCTGCTTCAACATGATTTTGAAGACTTTTAATTTGGTCTCTGAAATAATCCTCTCCTTTTAATATTCGTGACGTCAACTCATCAATTTGGTTGTACTCAACATATTGATAAATCTGATTTTGAAACTTGCGTCCGATTATTTGAAGCTCGTTTCCCTTGATAAGCCATTCTTTGGCTTTTTCTTCAGATTCTTTCTTGAAAGGAGCATTTCCTTCTCCTAATTCATCCAAATAATCATGTATGCTGTCCAAAAAAGGTTGAAAATCATATGTGGCTACTAGCTGACCTGTGAGGTATGAATTGCTAGCTTTTTCCAAGTAGGGCATCAAATGTTCATAGCTAGGCAAAGAATTCATGAAAACCACTACTTCATTGCTTGTTCTGATACTTGAAGTGTGAATTCTCGAACGCAGAATGAGTCCATCTAGACTCGTTAAGCGACTTAAAGCCACATATACTTGGCCTGAACTGAAAGAAGATTGCGCATCAATTATTGCGCGTTCGAATGTGAGCCCTTGGCTTTTATGAATTGTGATCGCCCAAGCTAATTTTAAAGGGTATTGTGAAAAGGTTCCTAATTCTTCCTCCTCGATTTCATTTTTTTCTTCATTAAGTTGGTACTTGATGTTTTTCCACTCTTCAATTTCCACGGGGATTTCTTCTTCACTACCAGATAACCTTACAGCGATTGAATTACCATCTAATGCTGTGACTACAGCCAGTTTTCCATTATAATATCTCTTGGGCTCTTCCTTGTCATTTTTAGTGAAAATTACTTGGGCTCCCTTTTTCAATTCAATGATTTCGTCGACCGGGAAAGCTCGTTCTTGGAAATCACCTGAAACACTTGCTTTGTAGCTGAATTTATCTCCTTCGAGACTGTTAAGTTTGTTTTGATTGATCTGGAATGCTTTTTGATTATGGGTAGTGAGCGTGATATAACCATCCTTTTTCGTTGAATTTAACGAGGAATCAAAATGTTCATTTAACGCGTCTAGTTGCTCATTAGCCAAGTTGTTATTTCTGATCCCGTTTAAAATGTTAATAAATCGATCATCGCTTTGTCTATAAATTTTTTCGAGTTCGATGGAAATGAAATTGGTTGATTCAAGCCCCTTGGCATGAAAGAAAAAAGGAGAAGAATAATAACTACTTAAAATACTCCAGTCACTATCAGGAGTGACAGGAGGTAGTTGATATAAATCACCTATCATTAATAATTGAACACCACCAAAAGGCATTTGTGGTTGTTTTCTGATAAACCTCAGAACAGCATCAATAGCATCCAGCATATCTGCTCTAACCATCGATATTTCATCAATAATTAAGAGCTCAAGCTCATTGATCAATTTTCTTTTTTCTCTGTTTATTTTAAGCTTTTTGTAAAGAGAATGCTTCGTGTTCGTGTTTTCATTCTGCGTATGATCGATCGGTAAAAATGGCCCCATGGGTAGTTGGAACAAAGAATGTAGTGTTACGCCACCGGCGTTGATTGCAGCAACTCCTGTGGGCGCGGCAATCATAATATTCTTTTTACATGTGCTGACGATTCGTTTGAGAAATGTGGTCTTCCCAGTACCTGCTTTACCCGTTAAAAAAAGGTGTGTAGAGGTATATCTGACGAAAGCGTCGGCAATTTCTAAATTCTTATTTCCGGTATCTCTGGGAAGCATTACAGTGAAATTAAGCAAATTTGATTTATGACTCAGATACTACAAGTGGCATTGGCACAAATAGCACCAGTTTGGCTCAATAAAGCAAAAACCAAAGCTAAAATAATCGAATGTATTAAAGAGAGTGCTGCCAATGGCGCAGAACTCATTGTTTTTGGCGAGGGTTTGCTGCCGGGTTATCCATTTTGGGTCGACCAAACAGATGGCGCTCGATTCAATTCTGAAAAGCAAAAAGAGTTTTACGCACACTACGTTCGAGAATCTGTTTGCATAGAAAAGGGAGACTTAACACAGATAACTGAAGCGTGTAGAAAATCAAAAATAGCTTGTTACTTAGGAATTATTGAATGTCCTGAAAATAGGGGTGGTCATAGCCTTTATTGTAGTTTAGTTTATATTAATCAGGAAGGTGGAATTTGTTCTGTACATCGAAAACTGATGCCGACATATGAAGAAAGACTCGTTTGGTCAACGGGGGATGGTCATGGCTTAGTGACTCATAAACTTAAGGATTTTACTCTTGGAGGTCTCAACTGCTGGGAAAACTGGATGCCGCTTGCTCGTACGAGTTTGTATGCACAGGGAGAGAACCTACACATTTCGGTTTGGCCAGGAAATCAAAAAAATACGGAGGATTTATTGCCGGTATTGGCAAAGGAAGGTCGATCTTTTGTTATTGGCGTATCGGGTCTTTTTGCGCCAACTCAAATTACTGACGATTTACCCAATTCGGAATTACTTAGGAACTCGATCAAAAATACTCTGGCAAATGGAGGCTCGTGCATTGCAGCCCCAGATGGTAGCTGGATCATCCCACCTTTTATAAATGAGGAGAAAATTGCTTATGCTGCACTTGATTATGATTTTGTTCTTAGAGAACGGCAAAATTTTGATTCAGTGGGACATTACTCGCGACCAGATGTTTTGAGTTTGAATATCAATAAAGAGCGACAGCAAACAATAAAAGGTGAATAAGGAAAGTTTTTGGAACGGTGTTTGGTAGGGTGTCAAAGTATCCAAAACAACACTGACATGAAAAAGGCATTTTTACTACTATCAATTGTTTCGTTATTATTTTTTATTTCATGCAATGATACGGCTGTAGGTCCATCTGGTCCAGTCGGATCTCAAGGTCCCACAGGATTAGACGGGTTGGATGGGTTAGATGGCTTGGCCGGTGAGACTTCTTACATATTTGAATATGATAATATCAATTTTACAGCACCTAATTATGAAGTCTTTTTAGCCTACCCAAGTGAATTCGACGGATTAGGTTCGGATGTGGCTTTGATATATCTACTCTGGGGAGAGGAGGAGGTTGATGGAGACGTGCTGGAAATTTGGAGATTATTGCCCCAAACAATTCTATTCACAGATGGCACATTGCAGTATAATTACGATTTCACTAAAAACGACGCTCGACTATTCCTTGGAGCAAATTTTCCTCTGGACGAATTGTCAGCAATGGATACTGATCAATGGGTAGCAAGAGTGGTGGTGATTCCGGGTGAGTTTTTCAATGCCCGATTAGATTTTGCTAATTACCGTGAAATTGAAAAAGCCCTTGGAGTGGATCCAAAGGCTCGTGTTTATGGCGTCATTCCGACAAGAAGAAATCTTTAAGTAAAATGCTCAGGCATTCATTCTAATGCCTGAGTTAAATCCTCAATTAAATCTTCAATATCCTCAATACCTACAGATAGACGAATGAGGGAATCAGTCAACCCGGTTTTCAGTCTTTCTTCACGCGGAATACTGCCATGTGTCATAGTTGCAGGATGGCCGACCAACGACTCCACGCCCCCAAGAGATTCTGCTAACGTGAATACCTTCATTTTTTCCATCGCCTTATATGCCGCTTGTTGGCTATCTTCTTCTAGAATAAAAGAAATCATTCCTCCAAATTTTTTCATTTGCTCCTTAGCCACTGCATGGTTAGGATGGTCTTCAAAGCCCGGCCAGTAAACTTTTTTCACTTTAGCGTGAGCTTGTAAGAATTTGGCTACTGCTTCACCATTCTCACAATGCCTATCCATTCTCACATGCAATGTTTTCGTGCCTCTCAATACTAAAAAACAATCTTGCGGGCCAGGAACGGCACCACTTGAATTTTGTATGAATGCTAATTTCGAATCGATATCAGGATTACTCGTGCCAGTAAACCCCATGACAACATCAGAATGCCCTGAAATATATTTGGTAACCGAATGCATTACAACGTCAGCCCCAAGTGATATCGGATTTTGTAAGTATGGAGATGCAAAAGTGTTATCAACGACAGTGATAATATCATGTTTTTTGGCGGTCGAAACCATCGCCTTAATATCCACGATCTTCATCATTGGATTTGTTGGTGTTTCCACCCAAATCATTTTTGTGTTATCGGTAACAGCTGCTTCTACTTCTGAAGGATTACCCATATTCACGAATTTGAACTTTATACCATACCCAGCATATATTTTCGTAAATATACGGTAAGTGCCACCATACAAGTCACTTGTCGAAATGACTTCATCTCCGGGTTTTAGCATTTTCATTAAAGCATCAGTTGCAGCCATTCCAGAACTAAAACATCTTCCAAATTTGGTGTTTTCAAGTGCTGCTAAGTTAGCTTCCAAGGCGGATCGTGTTGGGTTCTTTGCTCTCGCGTATTCATATCCCTTATGATCCCCCGGTGAGGCCTGCGCATAAGTTGATGTTTGATATATTGGCGTCATAATAGCACCTGTTGTTGGGTCTGGCTCTTGGCCAGCATGTATGGCTTTTGTTCCGAATTTCATTAATTCTGTTTTTTGGACAATGTAATAATCAAAGTTATAATTGTAACAATGGTTTAATTCTGTTTTTAAAAAGTAAAAACTATCAGTTTTAGACGGATAATTAAGTCTTATGACGGTATTAGAATAATAATTTTAACTTATCTTCGCTGTAGAAAGTTAACTTTCTAACGTGACTGTGGCGGTTATCGTTTGGCTGGCTCTTATGAGCCAGCTTTTTTAAAACCCATTGCTTCTCGAACTTCAAAATAAGCCACCAGCATTTAATATTAATGGTCTGGGGGAAAAACTTGGTAATAAATTATTCATACCAGCATCCTCCATTCTCAAACATTCATCCAATAGGGCTGAATCCATTATTGGAAGTTTCGTTCCCTTCAATCGGAGTTGCTTCGTAACTTCATAATCATCCACTACGGCCATTTGAAGATCTCTTAAAATGAGCTCGTACTTATTTTTTTGTATTTTTCTTTCGTAATATGTCTATTCCCGGTTATGTCAACGTTGAAGTGCCACTTTAATAGTATTTTTGGGAGCTATTACATAAACTGTGTTGTTCTATCAGCGGCACTCGTATGTTTTTAAGCGGATCCACTAGACTATTCGTATTTAGGACAATAATTATGCTATTTGAAGGCTCACTCTTGAATATCAGAAACTAGACACGTGCAATGTAAAAATATTTGTGTCTTTCAATGTTGCTTGCTCTAAAGGAACGCGATGTTGCAGCTATTTGGGTATGGTTTCTTTTTTTTCGCCAAAGATCCTATTTTCACTTACTAGTTCATCATTAATATAAAATCGATAGA
>JBLIIJ010000107.1:0-12188 GCA_047635055.1 Cyclobacteriaceae bacterium
CTTATTTGTAGAAACTTTTATAGTTCTATGTGGAATACTTTAGAGAAATGTAGCGATGATATTTAACTTTCTTGAATGAACAGTATCTGAATATTTCCATTAGCCATCCAGCTACAAAGTCCTTAATAGGTGTTAGACGTGCGCCTCAAGGAAATAGCAATAAGATTTTTTTAAATACAACAGTAAAGTGCATTGAGAAGCATCACTACTAGTGAAATGGATAATCGCCTAACTAGATTTGATATAATGAAAATTCAAAATGAAAGTACTCTTAATTAATGATTTCGAATACGAAGGAGGTGCTGAAAAAGTGTTTAGAGACACAAGAGACCTTCTTCAAGGTCAATTTGATATCTACTGTTTCGTAGGATCGGAATACCATCAAGTCAAAAAAAATCCCTTCGAATACATTTACTCATCTTCGGAGAAAAAGAGGCTACAAGACACACTGAAATCAGTCATTCCAGATATCATTCATATTCATGTGTTTGCTCACTTACTAACCCCCTCTGTGTTTAACGCAATTAAAAGTTATAAAAAACGTATTAATCAAACTGTGAAAGTAATTTACACAGCTCACGATTTCCATTTGATATGTCCAAATAGTGGTTATTTGAGTTTCGAAGGAGGTCGGTCGACCCCATTACCTCTCACTCCTCCCTCGCTGTTAAATATGCTAACCTTAAGACTTGATAACAGATCTACCCTCCACAGCTGGTTAAAGAAATTGCAGTGGGCTGTCGGAAATAAGTTTGTGAAAATTGAAGAGATAATCGACCTAATTATAACGCCAAGTCATTTTTTAAAAAGCGTTATCAAAAATAAATTCTTTGATAAAGAAATAAAAGTGGTTAGAAACCCTGTGGATTTCAAGGCAATCGAGGAATCCAAGCAGGGAATGACTAACGGAATGAAAATAGTCTATTTTGGCAGACTATCTGAAGAAAAGGGGATCTATGAATTTCTATCAAAGCTGCCATCGCTTAAACTCGATTTTTCATTAGACATTATAGGTGATGGGCCAGAAAAAGAAAAAATTCAAAGTATAATTCAGAAAGAAGGGCTGAAAGGAAGAGTTCAACTACTCGATAAAATGGATCATGCCATCTTAATGAAGGAATTAGCTATAAAATACCATGCTATGGTACTGCCGTCCTTATGGTATGAAAATGCTCCGCTCTCTTTGGTAGAAGCTTCCAAGTCAGGTCTAGCTATTTTGGGATCCAATTGGGGGGGGCTTAAAGAAATTTCTGATCTTTGTGGAAATAATTTTCTGTTCGACCCCTCTTCTGAAGCAGACATACATCACCAATTACAATTATGCTATAATTATATTCAATCTGGTTTTATGAAAAACTATGCCTTAAACGAGTTTGGTAGTACTTATTATAGTGAAAAAATCTCTGTTATCTATCGTGAAATCTCAAATCCCAATTAAACCTAAAAGTTAAGAAACATAGCCCATCGGTTAGCCAGAAAAGAACTGAGCTGATTAATCAATCTCATTTTAAGCCCTTTAAATATTAAATCCCGTAATTTTATTTATTTAATAGGATATTGGGTTCTAAATCAATGACTTGCATGATAATAATGATATCATGGCTTTATTAATCCGTTTTCGAGTGATCTACTAATAAAAAATGCCTGTTGAATTTTACTTAAATATATTATTATTATTTACCCTTCTTTCAGGTGTCTTTTTCTTTAAAAGCATTTACCTGAAGTTCTGCGTTTTTGTTTTCTTCTACCCAATAGTCACCCTTTTCTGTGTGAAGTTTAACATCCCACTTTTTGGTATAATTACAGCAATTGGCTCAAAATTTTTTACTCAGAATATAGCAGATTATGCCTATGCTTGGAGTATTACGGGGTACCTGGTTTTTATATCTACCCTATGGTCTGTCAGAAATCAAAGAATCGAATTTGACACACTAAAAATCAATGCTGAGACCCGATTAATTTTACTGATTTGTCATGCTGTATTCGCAATCGTAGCTTACCCTAGAGCATTTTACATTGCTGATTATAGGTTTAATTTACTTCCTGGCGGAGGATGGGCAAGTATTTATTCCTTGTTTTCCATTCTCATAATACTTTCCTCGAAGAAAAAATTTTCGCTCATAGAAATTATCCACCTAGCTATCACATTTTTCGTAATATTAGGAGGGGAAAGAGCCGACAGTATGCTAATCCTATTGTTTATGCTAATCTATCGAGGGGACGAAGTGAAAAAAGAAATTCGACTCAATATCAAATTTTTTTCGATAGCTACTTTGAGTATTTCATTTTTTCTAATTGTTGGAGCCATGCGCAATAAGGCACTTGACTTTTTACTGAATAACTACGGCGACATTTTACCACTGGTAGGCACACTATTATTAACAAGCCTCTATAATCAGCAAACAGTATCAGATACAACACACGTTTATTTGAGTAGTGTTTGGGGCTACTTTAATGATCAAGGAAGTTACATGACTTTGCTAAACACACCATTTACCCTTTTTCCTATGACTCCTTTAGGTGGTGCAACTTCTCCGTATTATTATCAACAATGGATTTACCCTTACATTCCTAATGCTGGAGGTGGTTTATTTTACTCTGAAGGTGCCTTAAATTTCGGATTATCTGGTGTTATATTTTACGCCTTTTTACTAGGTTTTCTCATCAAGAAAACTTTAATTTCAAAGAAGCTATTTGGGCATTTAGCATTTGTCGCATTATTCGTTCTTCAAATGAGAATTCAATGGTATGGTTTTTTATATATGATGAAACCATTCGTACTATTTTACCTGTTCACTTTAGTTTATGACCTGAGTAGACAAGGATATTTTAAAAAAAACGAGCTACACTAGCTAAGATTAGATTATTCGAAAATGAAAAAAGTTCATAATCAATTTCACCCTAATGTGAAGACTCGGACTGTAAACTCAAAAACGCTGGTTAAATAGCGTTTTGATTCCAAAAAACACATTATTACTCTAAATTTTGAATAATTCATTCAACGCTGATTATTCATTTAAAGTGAATATCAACACATTAAATAAGTAAAAGTCGAAATGAAAAAAGCCCTTATCGCGGACTGGTATTATGTGAATGGTGGAGCTGAAAAAGTTCTTCATTCAATCAATACAATTTGGAACGATTTTGACCATTACGCCTTAATAGATTTCTTACCAGAGAAAGATCGTCCCTATGTCTTCCCTGGTCATTCAAGCCAGGTTACTACAAGTTTTATCCAACAATTACCAACGGCAAAATCCAATCATCGGAAGTTTTTAGCCCTCTTCCCGTCCGCCATAGAGTCTTTTGATTTAACTAACTATGATCTTATTATTTCCTCCTCGGCATCTATTGCCAAAGGCGTATTAAGCCATTCTAATCAAGTACACATTTCTTATATACATTCCCCTATGAGGTATGCATGGGACTTGTATTTTTCCTATTTAAAGGAAGCTAACTTAAAAGGAGTTAAGGCTTGGTATGCTAAAAGGGTCTTGCATAAAATGAGATTATGGGACATTCTCAGTACGAACCGTGTGGACCATCTTGTCGCTAACTCAAATTACATAGCCAAGAGAATTGAAAAAATTTATAGAAGGAAAGCAACAGTGATATATCCTCCAGTTGACATCAATCAATTTCAACTTGAAACAAGTAAAGAAGATTATTTTCTTACAGCCTCTAGAATGGTCTCTTATAAAAAAATGGACTTAATCGTAGAAGCGTTCAGTTACATGCCGGACAAAAAATTAGTTGTCATCGGAGATGGCCCTGAGATGAAAAAAATTCGTTCTAAAGCATCAAAAAACATCGAAATATTGGGACACGTTTCTTATTCGAGTCTCATTGCGTATATGCAAGGAGCAAAGGCATTTGTTTATGCCGCGGAAGAAGACTTTGGTATTGCTCCTGTCGAAGCGCAAGCCTGCGGCACACCGGTAGTTGCTTTTGGAAAAGGGGGATCTCTTGAAACAGTCACCAAAAACGTAAGCGGCCTTTTCTTTTATGAGCAATCAGTTGCTTCAATTACTAATGCCATTAAAGAGTTTGAAAAAATTGACTTTGATTATGAAAAAGTAAGAACCAACGCAGAAAAATTCAGCAAAGAAATTTTTGAACACAAGTTCAAGGAATTTGTAAATTCTAAAATCTAAATCATCCTTCCTTCATGGGTAAAATAAAAAACGCTCATCTGCTCATCTTATCAGCAATAATAGACCCTCTATTATTAATATTAGCGCTTCTCTCGTCAAGAGAAATAGTTTTTACCTCAGTTATCCCTGACCTAAATTATTTAGTCTACCCTTTTGTCGGCTTGAGTCTTATATGGCTCTTTATTTGTTTAGTTTTTGACCTGTATGACAATTCGAAAAATATTTATACGCATACCGTAATTTCAAAAAATACATTTGGCTTAATGCTATTTTTCCTTGCCAGCGCTGGATTCATATTCTTAATTACCGAATATAAGTTTTCTAGGTCCTTTCTTATCTACTCACTCCTGATTCATGGGGTACTTATTTTGATATGGAGAGCTACGCTATTTTATATTGAAAAATCAATTAGAAAATCGGGGAAATATGCAGGTCTGGTGGTGGTGGTTGGCTACAATGAAAACATTAAAATAATGGTTAACGCTGTTTATAACAACCCATTATATGGACACAAACTCAAAGCAATATTTACTAACCGACTGATTGAGCATGAAGTCGACAAAACGTATTTCAAAGGAGGATTGGCTGACATAAAAGATTACTTAAACAACAACAAAATAGATCAACTTCTTATATCCCTTCCTGCTAAACACAATGATTTGATTAATGATTTGTTAAAAATTGCAGATAATAACCTTATCCGAGTTCACATTATCCCAGAATTTTCTAACTATTTGTCTCAGCGTTTTGCCATCGATTATTATGGGATTAATCCTGTTTTAAAATTGAGAGATGAACCATTAAAAACATTAAGAAACAGATTAATCAAGCGAGCGATGGACGTGGTTCTTTCGGTTCTTACTGTTTGTTTTATTTTTTCTTGGCTTTTCCCAATCATCATCATAGCAGTAAAATTGTCAAGTAAAGGCCCTGTCTTTTTTATACAAAAACGAACAGGTAGAGATGCCAAACAATTTGATTGCTATAAATTTCGTAGTATGCGCGTAAATAGTGATTCTGATCTAAAGCAGGCTTCAAAGGTTGATGATAGAGTGACACGTGTTGGTGCATTTTTAAGGAAAACAAGCCTAGACGAAACTCCACAGATATTTAACATTTTACAAAATCATATGTCCTTAGTTGGGCCAAGACCTCATATGCTCAGACACACTGAAGAATATAAAGTGTTAGTTGACAAATTTATGGTAAGACACTTTGCCAAACCTGGTTTAACGGGTTGGGCTCAGATTAATGGTTTCAGAGGGGAAACAAAAGAAATAATTGACATGGAAAATCGTGCTGAAGCGGACATATGGTATATCGAGAATTGGAGCTTCTTTTTAGATTTAAAAATAATTTCAGCAACGATTAATTTATTGCTTTTTAAGAAAGACGAAAACGCCTATTAACGCTAAGGTCCTGCCCCTCTAAATATAAAATACTATCCGGGAGTAAGCCTGTAAATATTTGCTTTTAATTGTATGTATCCGCTATCCATTCAGTCCTTTTTTTGATATAATCTAAAGTACAACGACCTACAATTAACTTACGTCAGTTGATGTAGAGAAGCCATCTCAATACCACAGAATAACATCGTTTACGTTCGCATCCGTCCACTTATATCATCTGTCAAAATTCCGATTGACTGGCTAGACTTGCCCATTGAAAAGGGACAAGAAATCATCAATACGGCTATTATACAATAGCTGGCAAACATCAGGTTTGGAATAAAAATCTTTTGCGGTACAAGAGAACATCAGTCCAACAATAATTTGCTGTTGGGTTGCGAAGTTTGTGGGCAGAGTGAAAGCTTCACTGGTCGTAAAAGGCTTTCATCCTATTGTGTTAGAGGATATCGTTTCGACACTGGTCATGGCAACCATTCGCTATCGATCTGGGATGAGTATTGAGCGGCATGGTGGAGTTAATGCAATCAGAAATCTAAACACGAGCTTCTTCGGACGTTTATCACCATCGGCAGCTACACTCCATTTTTCCATATGCTTTCTTAATTCGTTCTATTGCTGTGGTAAAAAGGGGAATATCTGAAGGGTTGCCTCTAAATATTTCATAATCTAATGTCAACTTTGCTTTTCCATCTGTGAGGTTTACTTTGTGCCCAAAAAGTACTTCTCGTCCACCTTTTACCATGATATCAGTAAGCAACTCATCAATTGAAAACAACTTCTTCTGATTAGCCCCAGCCTTACCTTGAAGCTGTTTTGTTCAGTCAGCCAATAAACCTGCTTCATTAGAGGTTGGAGTCTTTCCAAGGCTGCTACTAAACCCCGGCTTGCTACAGTTGTGTAGTCTTTTTTAACAAACTTGGCTTACTGATTAATGGTCTACGTAAACCGGAGTAGCTACTTCTTAAACAAGGCTACTCGCTTATCTACCTTGCTATTATTGACCTTAAAGTGATTTGACTTTGCGCCCTAACAATAATCTATGGTCTTAATACCTTCCTTGGCTGCTAAATGACTCAATAACCGGTGAGCTTCCTTAATACAATGCCATGTCAATGAATTATTGGTTGGGTAATGAATATTAATCTTTAACACTGTACTGTCTGTGCAAATAGCTGTCAAACCTTCTATTCCCTCTTCAATAGCTATTTCATTGAGCGCAATCAAAAAATCTTATATAGAACTTTATTTAACCTTCAAAATATATCTCTGTCATAATTGAAAGCTGTAAGGCTTGCGCTCATCTAGTTTGATAAAAGACATATCCTTGAATCTGATTGTGCGTACTCTAACTACGTGTAAGTAAGCTTAGTAAGCTCTTTATATATGGCAGCTCAAATTACTTGTTCTACTGTAGGAGTATCTTTCCTACCGAAATCACTTTTTTTGCAACCTAACAGAATATCGACCTGTAATAAAGATAATAGTTTGAGTTTACGCTCTAAAATACTATTTATCAGTGCTAATTCGGGGTTCTTACACCAGTCGGATCGCTCAAAATTTAACAACAAACCATTAAAAAATTTCAAAGATACCCTTTCAATAAAGACAAGCTAATCCACTTATATACACTCACTATTTATTGACAACCAATTACTTATCTATTTATAGACCGGCTCTAGTTAGTATCAATATGACCATAAAGGACTATCCTCTTGGCACTATATTATTTAAAAACGACTAAGCTTTTTCCTGCTTTTCTATTGAAGGTCATATATGGTCCCGTATTAAAATATTTTTAGCTCTGTCTAGTCGAATTATTACGCTTTACAAAGGATTATCAGATAATAGATCGATAAACTAAGTCTTACTTTCACAAAGAGTTTGGATATTTGGGAGTAATTCAAAAACCTTTCACAAAACCCATTTTTAATCAAAAACTACGGTCTATTTATGAAGCGTAAAATGAAAGAGTTGTTAATGTTTGCCCTCAAACCTTACAACAAACTGAGGTACGGAAATAAACAGAAAATATTTTGCATCGGAAAGAATAAAACCGGAACCACCAGTATGTCTGCTTTTCTTAAAACACTAGGTTTTAAAGTAGCTCCTCAACGGCCGGCAGAGCTTCTAATTCATGATTGGGGGAAAAGGAATTTTAGTAACATAATTAATTATGTCAAAGTAAGTGGTGTAGCATTTCAGGATATCCCGTTTAGCTTGGCAGAAACTTATCAAGTAATGGATAGCGCATTTCCTAATAGTAAGTTTATTTTGACAGTGCGAGACTCCCCTGAAACTTGGTATCATTCATTAACTTCCTTTCATTCCAAACTATTTGGCAATGGGCACCTTCCTACTAAAGAAGATTTACAAAATGTAGATTATATGTATAAGGGCTTTGCTTGGGAGTTAAATAGATTAATTCATAGTACCCCTGAAAGTGACCCTTACAATAAGAAAATGTTAATACAGGAGTATATAGAATATAACGATGAGGTGATCACATATTTTCAGAATATGCCTAAAAAACTCTTAGTAATCAACTTGAAGGAAGAAAATGCTCATCAACAAATCGCTGATTTTTTAGGCCACAAAGGAGATGTAGTAAACATTCCTTGGGTCAATAAGACTTAAAGAAGGGAGGAGTCATAAAACAGAACAGGTATTGGTATACTGCACATTACGACTTATAACAGGTCGGTGATGCTAAAACGTGCCTTGGCCTAAGTACTAAAGCGATCTTATAAGCATTTGGAAATCCTAATTATCGATGACTGCTCCCAAGATGGCACTCCAGCGCAAATGAGCCAGTAGCCATCCTCATCTCCAATACATAGAAACTCAAGTAACAGAGCAACGTGTTACCCTCACACTCAAACTATTAGTGTGGTTAATGGAGCGTATATAACAAGATTGTATGACGGTGATTATTTTTTATTGAACTTGGATATCAAGTGGAAAATTGATGGAAATTTCATTTCGATAGAGCCAAATAGTTGGATTCGATTATAAACTACCCAGCTTGATTATGCCAAAATCGGTCTCTTAATCACTAATGATTTTTTTAATCGTCGGTTGAAAAATTAAAAAAACCGAAGTGAGGACAAAACCTAAAAAAGTCACGGCAAAAACAATCAAAATGCTGGGAGAAGACGGGTACAACGGAACTATCACAGGCTGCAACACAGTAAACACAGGCGTTTCTTGCTTCAACTCTATTCCCTTTTGTTCGTACTGCTTTGCAAGACTTTGATAGAGACCGTAGGCTAAGCTATATTCATCTTGAATATTGTTTCGGTCAATATTTCCAATGGCCGAATATATGTTTTTATTACCATCTCTATATTCAGCAGCCTTTCTTTGCCAGTAGGAATATTTTTGTTTTGCTTCTTTATATCGCGAATTAATAAAGTCCAGATCACTTCTAAGCTTTTGAATTTTATAGTTGGTAGATATTTCCGTGATCTTATCCTTGATGATTAGTGCTATGTCTGCAGAAGCTTGCCTGTCAGGCATAGTTACTGAGATAGTAATCAACCCATTGGTTTTATTCGTGTTAATTGAAAGGCGTTTCTTAAAGGCATTCAAAGCCCTTGACTGATTAGGAGTAAGATCAATTTTAGGATTATTCGAAGGAGGTAAACTTACTATTCCCTTCTCTTCTTGATCCTTGAAGATAGCGAGTATCAATCCGGGTAGACCGAGGGTGTACCTCCTAATATAATCGAGTGGATGGATGAACGGATGTTCCAAAAAATAGGACTCAATCGATCTTCTATTTTTAGCTTCGATTTCAAAAGAAACAGAATCTTGGTAGACCTCTATCAAGAAGGGGAGACTACTAAGCACATCTGGATATAAAGTCGAAGGTAATCCACTAGGGCTTTTATTATTTGGTAAGGCTATTCCTGCAAGACTTGACAAACTGCCTAGCCCTGAAAAACCACCAAAATCGTTATCCTCTATTTCTGATAATAATGTAAGTGTTGCTTCATACTCCTTGGGCGTAGTAAAATAAAGAATAAGCCCAATGAAAAAGGAAACTGCTGATACTTTAAGAATCAAGCTTTTTCTCCTCCATAAAAAATTCAATATTTCTATCAAGTTAAACTCTTCCATTACCATTGAATTTTATTGAACAACATTTATTCTCACCGCTAATTTCGTAATAACAGTATAATTAATGGAACCGTAGCTGTAGCTGTTGTCAAAACATCTCTAGTAAGCTGATTCCAATTGATTGGAGTCCCGTTTTTTATCTTTTTATCTTTCTGTATTTTATTCAAAGCATAAATTACTCCTCCTGGCCTTACCTTTGGATAATGCTTAACAAATAAGGTCCTAGAGGTTCTGGAAACCTCTCGATTAGCCTGCAAAACGTAAGTTCTTTTTCTTGATGCTGAGTCAGCGAATCCGTTCGCATATTTATTGATATAAAATTTAGCGGATTTATTTGGTATCCATGGTGCGTTGATATTTGAACTGCTGTCTATGGGGTAATCAATTGCTCCTTTAATAGAAACAAAATATTCTATCTTAGGCACTGAAATTACATCTCCTCCTTTGAGAATATAGTTATAAGTAGATTCTTTAAGCTTAAGCGCATTGTCAAGCTTCAGTACAATATTTCCTAGACCATTAGCTTCTCTGTAAAATACTGCAGCACTTTCTTGCGCAACACTTGTTAAACCTCCTGCTCTCTCAATTAAATCAGATATTTTTTCATCTTCTTTGTTTAGCGCATATTGACCTGGGTACTTCACCTCGCCAGATAACGTGACTACATCATTGGTAATCAAATAGGGCTTTTTCCTTACAAATACCCGATCAAATGGCTCTAACCTGATTTGAGAAACTTCATTATTTATAATATTATTGTTTTCAACACCAACGTTCACAAAAATTGAAGCAGCTTCAGCCTTCCCCGACAACCTATCTAATCTAGATATTTCAATTCTTGAATCGGCATAATACTGAAGTCCGCCCGATAAAACAATCGCATCATAAAGGGTCATACTCGGAGAATAAATTAATGCTTGAGGATCCCTTACTAACCCAAAAACCTCCAACTGATAGCTGTCTTCAAATTCATCCAGCGCAAAGATTCTGATTAGATCCTTATTGGCTAACTTAAATTCATCTTTACCAACGAAAGTTGAATCATTCAAAGATATTTTGATGTACTCTTTTTTTAGACCGTTAGTTCTAACAATATACGCTAAGTGAGTGTAGGCATTTTGCTTAAGCCCATTTGCCCTTTTTATAAGATCTGAAACCGATTCGCCTTCAATAAACTCATACCTACTTGGAATATTGACAGAACCTGTAATATCAATGTAACTTGTAATATTCTGATCGATCTTCTCTATTTCAATGGCGTCTCCATCATACAGTTTTAAGTCCAAATCATTAGTTATAATACTATCCAAGTCCACGTCCATAAAAACGAGGTATTGATTGTCTATGTACCTTTTAATCTGGACATTTTTCAAAAAAGCATCAGAAGTATAGCCTCCGGCAAGTTCTAATATTTTATTGATCCCCTCCCCTGCCAATAACTCATATTTCCCCGGTCGTTTCAATTCTCCTCGGATGTCGACTATATTTTTTGAGACAGGAACATAGATAATATCGCCATTCTCCAAGTAAAAATCTTGTTGATTTATGGGAGACATCAGGTAATCATAAATATCTAGCGTGTGTATTTTTTTTCCATCTCGGAGCACAACGATATCTCTTAATGTCCCTGATCTGGAAGGACCTCCGCAGACGGTTAAAGAATTAAAAAGGCTATTGACCGCTGGTATTTTATAAGTACCTGGCCTTTCGACTTCACCCACAATACTAACATCTATTTCTCGTGAATAACTTAATGTAATCTCATAAGAAGAACTTCGAGTATCATATACATCCCCAAATCGAGATAAAAGAAGGGATTTCGCATGCTCAAACGTGACACCTCTCAGATAGATTCTATCAATATCAGCATCCGAAATACCTCCCCATTTCTGAATCGTATAACTACCGTTAAAATCTGAAACCCCCCAAATGTTTACGGATATAACATCCCCTACTCCAAGGGTATAATTTTCAGGTGCTGTTCTATCAACCGTTTTTTCAAAAAAATTAATATTTCCATTTTTAAAAATTGACTTACCAAAGGTGTTGTCAGTAGAGTCATTGATGTTTTTTTGAGTTGTCAAAACATCAATTTGTTGATCTGGTATTATCGTTTTCCTCAATAGTTGTTCCTGTTGCTGTCCCGTATTAATAGTCGCAATATTTTTATTCTGTATATCGCTATATCTAAGACGAAGTTTACTTAGCTCAAGCTGGGACAAACCACTTACCCCAAGCAAATTGAAAATTTCACTATCATTATAGCCTCTGGAATTTCCTTTTTTTATTAATTCTTGAAGTTGAAAATCCGATAGGTCGTCAATCCTAATTTCAGAAAGATTGTCCACGCCAAGTAACCTCGAGATATTCTCAGGAGACTGTCCATAAACATTTATTGAAAAAGTAAAAAGAAGTAGCATTCCAAAATGTATTACACTAAAACGGTAATTAATATGACCTATCATTAACAATACTTTTAGATTTATAGAAACTTTTGTGGTGTGAA
>JBLIIJ010000108.1:0-12021 GCA_047635055.1 Cyclobacteriaceae bacterium
TGATTATTCAAGAACCTCACAGCAAGCGCTCGAGGTATGACATTTGATCATGACTTTTTATTAGATACAAACATCCGCTAATGGTACCTAGAAAGTGGGATTCCAGATATTCTTTCCTATCAGCTTTTATTTTATCAAAGAAACAGCACTCAAAAATGATATTATTCAACGTCGTTGACTGGTAACCCTCCTAACTGGAACTCCCATTTAAAAAAGGGGAAGTTATGTGAAAAATGCGCTCATTAAACTGACATCATACTCTTCTTTCTCTCTGGTATCCAACAAGGTTATTCATGAGGTTACAAAAGACAATGAATCCACGCCCACTTTGAGAATCAACACTCGTGCTTTTTGCTTTTTTGAATAATAGTTTTCAAATGTTCCCCGCACCTCGCTCTTTATACTCGCCCTTTACCAACTGTCTTTTCTTGCAATTATTGGCACGATAGAGGATTCCCTCTGATGGTAATCGCCTTCATCCAAAATAATATCCTTGTCTTCGGAATGCACAATACGCAAATCTAGAAGTTCTTTTTCGAGTTCCTTTATAACCAAAAGCATATCCAAACTTTTCGGCCCACCTGAACTTTTACCCAGTTGGGATCTAGAGAATTCTTCTATCACTACTTCTCCATTTGCGGCAAGCAAATCTGACAACTTACCTAAAAACAACTTTCTCGCTTTATGATCGATATGTGTATAGCTAGATACAATAGTATCGTAGTTCCCGATATAGGCTTAAAGGATAAATAATCGTTTACACTTTACGCAAAAGAAACCTGATCCTTTTCTGCCAACTTCATGACTTCTTTTTTGCCTCCTCTGAATAATCGAAAGACTCAACCTACGACCCCAACTTGGCTGCATAAATAGCATTTCGGCCTTCTCCCTCCGCGGGCAGCAAGATTTTTCTTGGGTTTTTACTTTCCAAGTAATCCTTCAAAAAACTCATTTGAATTTATGCCACGGCCATATTGCTCTTCGGCATATCTTACTTCCCAAAAATCTTTCATTGCACGACCACTGGGTTTCCTTCACCCCTCCAGCCTCTAAAGCCTGCCTTTAGATCGTAGATTTCAGTGAAACCTAGGGAGACGAATGTCTGGCTTGCTTTTGCACTTCGGCCTCCTGCGGCACAGTATATCGCTGTTGGCTTATCTTTCGACAGCATATTTACTTTTGACTCAAACTTAGGGTCGTAAAAATCAATCACGATAGCCTTATCAATGATTCCGAAAGACACTTCCTCTGGAGTTCTAATATCAATTAATTGTACTTCTTCATTTTTCAATAACTGAATCAATTCTTTGTTACCGATCCTTTCGACCTGTAGTCCCTCTGATGCTCCACATCCAAAAGCAATTATAGCAATCCACAGTAACCTCATGATGCGGAAGGCATTTTGTTCCAAGCACCGATTCCTCCTTTAAGGTTATATATTTCCGTAAATCCTAGGTCGCTCATAAGTGCACATGCCTTGGCGCTTCTGTTCCCACTTCTACAGTATACGAGATATGTTTTTGACTTATCGCGCTTAGCTACCAGCGTCTTAAATTGTGAATCAAAAAAATTGATCATGATATGACCTGGAACTGCCCCCTCAGGAAGCTCTCCGGGAGATCTTACATCCAATACCACGTGGTTTTTCTTTTTTATCAATTCAGCAAATGCTGTTGCATCAATATTATTGTACTTCGTCGGACTCTTCTTAAATAAATTAAACATGGTTCAAAATTAATTTTGTTTTGGCTTATCCATCGTAACAATTGTTACAAATCTGCCTTCGATTAATAAATGAACAATGAGTCTTCTACGGTGAGCCATTTGACCCTGGACGAAAATTTAATGGTTTAAGCAGGGCCACAGCTTCGGGGAGTAAAACCGTAGACCTTGGAAAAATAATAGCATTACATTGTTGTAATAGCTCGTTTATTAATAAATTTAGCTCATCACTTAAAACCAAGAAATAGAAGTGTCGATAAGATCAATATTGTGTTCCGTGGCTTCATTTGTATTATTCATAGGGTCACTCAACTTGAATGCTCAGGGCTATTCGAAAGAAAGTTATGATAGCTTAGTCCTAAAAGTACGTGAATTAGAGTCCGCTGAATTGGTTCAAAGCATGTCGCTCAGGTCACTGATTACGCCTTTTTATTTGACTGATTTAAAGGGTTTAATTGCCAAGCAAGCGTATGACTTTTGGATGGAGAATGATGCGGAAAAATATGTTTCCCACCTTAATATATACTCCGCCTTATATTATGCCAACAAATACCTCGATTACGATTCCGTTTTTCAGATTTCTTACAACGAAAAACATGGGCATAATGAGTCAGTAACAGCTATCAAGTACCTGAATCAAAATCCACAAATATTTTACTCTGCCGGTACCGATGGAAAAGTGATAAAATGGAACGCTGAGAATCTTGATGAATTACAGGAAGTCGTCTTTGATGAGCCGCTGTTAATCGAATCAATTGACATAGACGATAAGGACCAATGGCTATTGGTTCAGACGAAGAAAAGAGGCGTTGTAATGATCAATATTGCCGGCTCTGGAGTAAGAGAACGTCCATTTTTCACAGATAAAGAACCCGTTCAGGCTGCTATTTTTAGTTCCCAAGCTGGGAAATACATTGTTGCAACCAAGGATGGTAGTATAAAAATGAAAAGCTTTTCCGGAGATAAGGTTATTGGAATGAGTAATGCGTCCATCAATACCATGGTAGCCACCGAAAATGATGAAATGCTATTGACAGGAAGTCGAGAAGGTGTTTTTGAAGTTTGGGAGGATACCATATCACGCGAATTTTTCTATGATGAAATGTATGGAATCAATGCCATGGCGCTAAGCAGTGATGAAAAGTTATTGTTGATAGGAAGGGAAAAAGGCGATGCGTTATTATGGAATATGGAAAAAATGGAGCTCATAAGAATCATTTCAGGTCATCAGTCAGCCATTACAGATGTGGACTTTAGTGCTGACGGTAAATCTATGCTTACTGCCTCTAGGGATAAAACAGTAAGGATTTGGGATGTTAAAGATTCGAAAAAACTACCGTTAATTCTAGACGATCATGATGATTGGGTGCTCACCGCGAGTTTTGACCCAAATGGGAAATATGTAATCTCAGGATCAAAAGATCGGAAAATCAGAATTTGGCCTATTGAACCACAAGAACTGGCTGATCGAATTTGTGAAAATGTCACTAGAAATTTGACACTATCAGAATGGAATGACTTTGTAGGCGAAAACATCCCCTATAGGCGAACATGTCCATTGATTATCGAAAGGCCTTAGATCATGTATAGGGGCGGTTTTTATTACTGATTACCTCCTAGTATAAAAAGCTACTATCCAACATCATAACGTCGCTAGCTAGTTCCCACGTGCTTGATACCGACCCACCATTAACTTAGCCCCCATTTATGCATTATCGCCTGTCACTCACGAAATGCTTTATGTCCGTCTTATCTATACCATCCAACTTTTTAGCTGTCTTGCTTTTGAGATTACGCAATATTTTGAAGGGTATCCAGATTGATCTTGGTTAAATAACAATTAGGCGGGAAAAGTAGCGTTAATGGCGTTTACGATTTGAATTAAGCGTGATTCATTATCATTTAATAGATATTCCGCTTAATTTTGCGCCTCGGTTGAGATTTTCACTTGGTTTAATTCAAAAATACTTCGGTATCATTATCGAAAAGCCAAGTACGCTGTTGATCCACAACTTTTTGAATGATAAAGATTTAAAATATGATTGCTACACAAAACATCACATTACAATACGGTAAAAGAGTTCTTTTTGAAGACGTAAATGTTAAGTTCACAGCCGGCAATTGCTATGGTATCATTGGTGCAAACGGTGCTGGAAAATCGACTTTCCTAAAGATTCTCTCTGGTGAAATATCTGCCAACGCTGGATCTGTTATTATTGATAAAGACAAAAGATTGGCTTTTCTAAATCAAAATCACTTCGCTTTTGATGAAAATACGGTGCTGGATACCGTCATGATGGGCTACAAAAAGCTTTGGGAAGTGATGCAAGAAAAAGATGCCATCTATATGAAACCTGATTTTTCTGAAGCCGATGGTAATAGAGCCTCAGATCTTGAAGCGGAATTTGCAGATATGGATGGTTGGAACGCTGAGTCCGATGCTGCTGCTTTATTGAGTGGTCTTGGTATTGTAGAAACAGATCATTTTAAAAGCTTGAAAGAATTAAATGGTAATCAAAAAGTAAGAATACTTCTTGCACAATCACTCTTTGGAAACCCAGATATCCTCGTATTAGATGAACCGACCAACGACTTGGACATTCATACCATTTCTTGGTTGGAAGACTATTTACTTGATTTTAAGAATACTGTCATTGTCGTTTCTCACGATAGGCATTTTCTAGATACCGTTTGTACGCACATTGCGGATATCGATTTCGGTGCAATAAAGACATTCACCGGTAATTATACTTTTTGGTACGAAACAAGTCAAATGGCACTTGCTCAGCGATCAACAGCAAATAAAAAAGCGGAGGAAAAGAAAAAAGAATTACAAGAATTTGTGGCTCGGTTTAGTGCAAATGCCTCTAAATCAAAGCAAGCCACAAGTAGAAAAAAGCTTTTAGAGAAAATTAACTTAGATGATATTCAGCCTTCGAATAGAAAGTACCCGGCGATCATATTCAATCAAAACAGAGAAGCTGGGGATCAGATATTGGAGATCAAAGGATTAAATAAATCTTTGGACGGTAAGCCGTTAATAAAGGATTTTGAACTCTTTGTAAATAAGGGTGAAAAAATTGCTTTCATTGCTGACGATAGTATGTCGACGACTACCCTTTTCAAAATACTCATGGGCGAAATGGAAGCCGACTCTGGCACCTTTCAGTTTGGTCAAACGGTTACCCACGCTTATTTACCTAATGAAAACGAAGCGTTTTTTCAAAGTGATGACAATCTTATCGACTGGTTGAGAGAATTTGCTCCAGGAGAAAAAGATGAGGTATATATCAGAGGTTTTCTTGGTAAGATGCTTTTTTCAGGTCAGGAAACGTTGAAAAAATGTTCCGTGTTATCTGGAGGAGAGAAAGTGAGATGTATGCTCTCAAGAATGATGTTGCAGGGTGCTAACGTGTTGATTCTTGATGAGCCTACCAATCACCTAGACCTTGAGTCCATTACAGCATTTAATAATTCACTGAATGATTTTCCAGGAACCGTACTCTTTACTTCTCATGACCATACCTTCACGCAGACAATTGCTAATCGGGTAATTGAATTAACCGCCGACGGGTTTGTGGATCGTTTAGGTACTTTCGATGAGGTTTTAGAGAAAAAACATCTGCTTGCTCAGTAAGCAGATGTTTTGTGAGTTTTACCATTCAGTATGAAAAATACCCTCTCGGTCTATCCTTTCATACGTATGTGAACCAAAATGATCTCTTTGTGCTTGAATCAAGTTCAAAGGCAATTTTCCAGAGACAAAAGCATCGAAATAATTCAAGCTTGCAGACAATCCCGGAACAGGGATTCCTGCATTCAAGGAACCTACCACCGACTTTCTCAATCCAGCGACGTTTTCCTTTAATTTTTTCGCAAAGTCCTCATCCAATAAAAGCGAAATAAGCTGAGGATTATTATCATAAGCCTTTCGCATGTCTTCAAGAATTTTGGCCCTGATGATACATCCACCTCTCCATATTTTGGACGTTCGCTCTAGATCAATTCCATAATTATATTCTTTTGATGCCGCCGCTAATTGTGTCATACCTTGTGCGTAGGTAATAATAAAAGCACTGAATAGCGCCTTCTCAACTTCCTCTACTGTCAAGTCTCCAATAACCTCATAAGAAGCCCCGTAAAGCTTCTGAGCAGCTACTCGATCGTCTTTCATAGAAGAAATTTCCCGCATGCTCACGGCAACATCAATGGTAGGAATCGGAATACCCAAGTCCATCGCATTTTGAGAAGTCCATTTTCCTGTTCCCTTTTGCTTGGCTTTGTCCAAGATAAAATCTACCAGATCGCCATCGCCAAATTCATCCTTTTGGGTAAAAATATCCGCTGTTATTTCTACCAAAAAAGATTGTAATCTTTCTGAATTCCATTGCGCAAAAGTTTCTTGAACTTGTGCATTTGAATAACCCAGTCCATGCTTTAACACGAAATAAGTCTCAGAAATGAGCTGCATCAATCCATACTCTATACCATTATGGACCATTTTCACATAATTACCTGCTGATCCATCTCCCATGTAATCAACGCAAGGCTCCCCGTTCACTTTGGCCGAAACGGCTTCAAATATTGGTTTTATTATTTCGTAAGCTTCTTTGTTTCCTCCTGGCATAATACTCGGTCCAAAACGTGCTCCTTTGGCTCCCCCAGAAACGCCCGCTCCAAAAAAGTGAATCCCTTTTAACTTAAGTTCGTCATATCTCCTGTTCGTGTCTGTGAAAAAAGAATTTCCCCCATCAATGATCAAATCGCCTTCATCAAGGTGAGGTAACAAATCATTGATTACTGCATCTACCACTTTTCCTGCTGGTACCAATAGCATGATTTTCCTGGGTGCCTTAAGGTTCTTGACGAACTCAAGCTTGTCTGAAGTACCGTCCACTTTTTTCGTATCTCCCTCGTCCTTCAAAGACTGTACTTTTTCTTTGTCCAAGTCTAATCCAAATGCTGAAAAGTTATTATCTGCAACGTTCAGAATAAAATTTCTACCCATGACTCCAAGACCTACTAGGCCAAAATCGTATGTTCCGCTCATATTTTATTTATTTTGTAGTACCTCTAAGGAGCATTATCTTGTCTACCTTAGAGCTCTGAAATTACTTTTTGCCTCAAAATAATAAATCATTCAACCCAAACAATGAAAGCGGGGAGAATAGTATTTATTATTTATCTATTTAACTCAGAAAGTAAAAATCACCCTCCATATTAAAGGTTATTAGCAAACAATGAAAAAAGTCGAAAGTCAAACATTAGTCATTTTTGGAGCGTCAGGAGATTTAACGGTTCGGAAATTGATTCCGGCAGTATTCAATCTATTTAAAAGAGCCTATCTGCCAGATGATTTTAAGATTATTGGTGTCAGTCGTACCGCCTATTCCGATGAAGAATTTAGAAAAAGGGTTGTTGAAGAAAATAACCATCTGAATAAGGAAAAACTCACCGACGATCAAATAGATGGATTTTCTAAAAACCTGTTTTATGAAGCTATTGATACCAAAAAAATTGATGGCTACCAATCGTTGAAGAAGCGCTTGTCGGACCTAAATGCGAAATCTAACAATTGTATTTTTTACCTAAGTACACCACCAAGCTTGTATGCAGTCATTGGAGGATTTTTATCAGAAGTTGGTCTTAGCAAAGAATCCGATGGATGGAAAAGACTGATTGTTGAAAAGCCATTTGGATATGATCTGCAATCTGCCAAAGAATTGAATGCTAAACTGCTTGAAGGCTTTAATGAAAATCAGATATACAGAATTGACCATTACTTAGGGAAAGAAACAGTCCAAAACCTACTGGTCACACGCTTTGCAAATAGCATATTCGAGCCTTTATGGAATCGTAATTATATAGAGAGCGTAGAAATCACGAATGCAGAGAGTGTCGGAGTGGAAAAAAGAGGTGGTTACTACGATGGATCAGGCGCAATGAGAGATATGATTCAAAATCATTTGCTTCAACTTGTGTCTATGGTGGCGATGGAGCCTCCAACCAAAGTGGATGCCCAATCAATCCGAGATGAGAAGCTCAAAATATTTAGGTCTTTGAGACCTCTCACAGCTGAGGACATGAAAACAAATGTGATTCGAGGGCAGTATGGAGAATCTACTTATAAGGGAGAAAAATTTAGTGGATATAGAAATGAAGAAGGCGTAAAAACGGAATCAAGAACGGAAACGTATGCGGCTATTAAATTTTATATTGACAATTGGAGATGGGCAGGTGTTCCGTTTTTCATCAGAACAGGTAAAAGGTTACCTACTCGAGTATCGGAGGTTGTTATAAAATTTAAACCAAACCATCTTCATTTATTCGCTGATGCTAGAGTTGAAAACTCTCAAAATATACTGATATTTCGAATTCAGCCAAACGAAGGAATCTTACTCAAATTTGGGTTAAAAGTACCTGGTGTGGGATTTAATGTTGAAACTGTCAATATGGACTTTCTATATGAGGACATGACAGATGCATATCTACCTGAAGCTTATGAAAGATTGTTACTTGACGCCATGCAGGGTGATGCAACACTTTACGCTCGGGGAGATAGTGTGGAGGCTGCTTGGGAGTTTATAGATCCAATATTAAAATCTTGGGAAAATGACAAGGATCTTCCAATTTATCAATACCCTTCAGGTACATGGGGACCTGAGCAGAGCGATGACCTGATCGATGATGATAGTGGTTGGCGAAACCCATGCAAAAATCTGACTGATGATGGTGCTTTTTGTGAATTATAATAGAACAAATTTTTAAATGACTGGTAAGCTACATGTGTCCAAATCACCAAACGAGGTGGCGAGCGACTTTGCTCAATTCTTAAGAGCTACGATTCAAGGTGAGTCAATTTTCAACATTGCATTGTCTGGAGGTTCTACACCCAAATTACTTTTTAAAATTTTAGCAGAAGATTTTAAGGATTCAATTGAATGGAGTAAAGTTCATTTTTTCTGGGGAGACGAACGTTGTGTCGATCCTTCAGATAAGGAAAGTAATTTCAAAATGACCGATGAACTTCTCTTTGGGCCGTTAAGTATTCCCACTGAAAACATTCATCGAGTGCTTGGCGAGTCTGATCCTGAGGTTGAGGCGAGTCGATATTCAAAAGAAATCTTAAAGTACGTGGCTATTCATAACGCACTTCCACAGTTTGATCTAATCATGCTTGGAATGGGAGAAGATGGGCATACTGCATCTATTTTTCCACAGCAAATGGAATTACTTGATGTAAACCGCGTCTGTGATGTTGCAGTACATCCTACAAGTGGTCAAAAACGAATTACTATTACTGGCAAAACATTAAATAACGCCAAAAAAGTCGCTTTCCTCCTGACTGGTGAAGGAAAAAAGGAAAAAATTGATCAAATTTTCAATCAAAAGGGCAATTGGCTGGAGTATCCAGCAGCGCACATGCTGCCCGTCACTGGAGACTTACATTGGTTTCTTGATGAGGCTGCCCTACCCTGACAAAAACCAAAACTATTCTACTTAATTTTACGCGATTACCTACCATTTTTATTACCATTTAAATCCATGAGACTAGGACAACTTGCAAGAAAGCTTGATATCAGCACATCTGATATTGTTAGTCTACTGAAAGAGCATAATATTGAAATTAACAATCATCCAAATGTAAAGATTGAAGGTGAACGTGAAGCCATTGTTATCGAAGAATACGGATTTCCCGAACTTGAACTACCTACCGAAACGGTCTTTGCGGATAAGTCGCAAGCAGAGGAAAAACAAATAGTGATTCAAGATCAACCTACTCCCGATAATTTTGATCTTCAATCGAATGTTCCAGTAGCTCAAAACGAAAAAGAGGATGTAGTAATTCAGCAAAAGGCTAATCCAATTGATCACGCAGAGGAAGTCGCAGCAATTGAGCAAGAACAAAGTCTTGTTGAAAACGAAAAGGAAGACACAGCCATTGAGCAAGAGGATAATCTAATTGATAACGATGAGGAATTCGCAGTAATTGAGCAAGAGGATAATCCAATTGATAACGAAGAGGAATTAATAGAGAAGGAAGTGGCAGCCCCAGTTCCTGAACAGAAATTACTAATAGAAGAGAAAATTGATACTGATTTAACGATTGAAGAAGAAAAATCAGCAATAATAGATCCCTCTAACGAACCATCGGAGGAAGAAGGAACAGAAGTAGATGACGTGATTAGAGCTCCTAAGATCGAACTAGTGGGGCTTAAAGTAGTTGGGAAAATTGACCTACCAGAGCCAAAGATCAAAGAGGAAAAACCTGTTGAACCAAGAACCAAACGAAGCGCGACAAATGGGAGAAGGGAATCAAACGACGAAGAAAAAGAAGCTCGTAGAATTAGAAATCGAGAAGCTAGAGAGCGGAGAGCTTTAAAAGCTGAAGAAAAAGAAAGAGAGGAGCGAGTAGAACGAGACAGAAAGTCCAAAGAAGTGTTTTATCGACAAAAATTGGCTGATGAAGCGAAAGCCAAAAAGGGCCGAAAGCCAAAAAAGAAAAAAGAAGTCATTGTCGCTCAAAAAGTAAAAGAAGAGCCTCAACCTAAGACTCTTCTCGGAAAATTTTGGAAATGGTTAAATACTTAATCCCATTATTGAGGGATCACGGGAATAACAAGTTTTACCTTTTCAAATTCAATCACTACATCTATTCCATTATCTCCTTGAGCCGATAAACTTATTGTATGCTGCTCAGTTAACCCATTCTCTATTACTGGTATTTGTACAATTAATACATCAAGACCGTAATCTGGTTCAAAATACCCCCACTCGCCTAGCTTCGTATTTAGCCCCACTTCGAAATACTTTTTTCCAGGAATAGCATACATTCTGTAAGTCCCATGACTTACATGTTTGCCATCGAAAAGGATATCCGTATTAAAGGTAATTTCCGTTGATTCATTTGCCCCTAACCTCCAGTAAGTACCGTAAGGCTGTAACGCCTCTTCTGCTTCCGTTCCAAAAACAATACGTCCTTTTACTGATGGGCGACTGTAAGTAAGCTCAATCGCTAATTTACCATTATTGAGTTTAGCACTTCCAGGAGGACTTAGTGTTCTATTGCGATTATTCATATATAGAAAAGCAGCGGCTAAAATAACCGCAACAATGCCCATACCAATCAATACTTTTTTCATCTGTTTTATTTTTATAAGGTAAAGCTATTGATTTCATCTAAAACCATCACGACCACCATTGCGCATCTAACTTTCAGGTAAAATTGATCTGTTACAGCTTAAAAAAAATCATATAATTGATGGTTTCCATGTAAGTTTGACATCTATGGAAATATTAGGAATTGATGTCGGCGGTACTGGCATAAAAGGTGCAATAGTGGATACCGTTAAAGGTGAGCTTACTACGGATCGTTTTAGAATCCCTACTCCTCAGCCTCCAACACCAGAGGCCATGATAAACACAATATGTGAAATTATCGATCACTTTAAATGGAAAGGGCCTATTGGCGTAGGATTCCCTGCGGCAGTAAGAAATGAAATTATTAAGACTGCTTCAAATATCGATAGATCATGGATAGGTTTAAACGCGGCAGAGAAAATAAAAAATGCGACTGGTTGTGAAACACATCTCGTCAATGATGTGGATGCAGCAGGCCTTGCGGAAATGAAATTTGGCGCAGGTAAAAACGCTGAAGGCGTTACTTTGGTCGTAGCGGCAGGCACGGGTATAGGCACGGGTTTGTTTATTGGTAAGACGCTTGTTCCGAATACTGAGCTCGGCTTTGTTTGGCTCAACAATATGCCAGGAGAGCATTATGCAGCCAATTCCGTCAGAGAAAAAGAAGAATTATCCTGGGAAGAATGGGGAAAAAGATTCAATGAATATCTCAAGCGGTTGGAGTCTCTTTTTTGGCCAGACCTTTTTATTTTGGGTGGTGGTGTGAGTAAGCATTTTCATAAATACCAAGAATATTTTGACCTAGATACTCCTATTGAACCCGCGTTATCAAAAAATCATGCAGGAATAATTGGTGCTGCTCTAGCTTGCAAAGAATCAGGTGAATAATACGCTTGACGCTATTTAATCACGTAACTCAGAGTAGACCACCAAGTGGAAAAATCGTATAATTAGTTTAGCTTCAATAAAGGTATCTCAGAACAGTCTCCACCGGACACAAAATAATACCTTGCAAATGTTAAAATTATGACTAGAAAGATCGTTGTACTTGAAGGACATGAAACCAATTCAGGAGATCTTAGCTGGTCGCCTATCTCGGACTTAGGCGTGTTCCAATTGTATGGCGAGACGAGTAAGCACCAACTCATTGAAAGAATA
>JBLIIJ010000109.1:0-11927 GCA_047635055.1 Cyclobacteriaceae bacterium
AGTTTGACAATGAAATAATACCAGAGAAAACTTTATGAATGGTGTGGGATTTTCATTTCTATGCGCTCAGCAACTTGAAAAACCCAAACCATTTTTGGAAATAAAAGTGAATTATTATTCCGATAGTTCTCTTTTTTTGATTCATAAGGTTTCTATAATCACCGGAAAATCGTCTTTTCTCAGCACTTAATCGAAAAAGGTGGTTGTGAAAATCAAAAATTTCCAATTTTTGAATTAAAAAAAACACGTTAGGAACCACAGATAGTTGCTAAGCATTAATTTACCTAACACCTCAGAAATAAACATATGAAAAAGATTCTAACACTTTCAATCGTAGCATTTCTCTTTTACGCTTGCGCGAATGAATCTGGCAAAATCACAGAAAATCAAACCCTATATTATGGTGGAGACATTGTCACCATGAGCGGCAATGAACCCAATTACGTCGAATCAATAGTCACAAATGCAGATTCGATCATATTTACTGGACATCTTTCTGAAGCAAAAAGCCTGTTTCCTTCAGCCAAAAAATTAAATCTCAAAGGAAAAACATTGTTGCCTGGTTTTATAGATGCGCACGCTCATTTCGCTGGCTTTCCAAGCCAATCAATAGGCGCGCAAATCCTACCTCCTCCAGACGCGGGAGCGGACAATATCAATTCACTCATTGAAATATTAAAAGCATGGGCAACTCCTGAAAATATTGAACTGACAGGTTGGATATTCGGAATGGGATTCGATGATTCCGTTTTAGAAGAAAAACGATTTCCTACCAAAGAGGATTTGGATAAGGTATCAACAGCGCATCCAGTAATGATTGTCCATATCTCCGGTCATTTTTGCGTTGTGAATACCAAGGGCTTGGAATTATTAAAGATCACCGCAGAATCTCCTAACCCGGAAGGCGGTCTCATTAGAAGAATAGCTGGAACCGAAGAGCCGAATGGAGTATTAGAAGAATTAGCCGCCATTCCGTTGATGCCTATGGTGCTAGGTCCCAAAAGTGAGGAAGCTGTAAAAGTCTTCCTTACCGCTGGTCAAAATATGGCATTATCCTACGGCTACACGACCGTTCAAGAAGGACGGGCAATGCCAAGCTCTCATCTTTTTCTAGCGTATGCTGCCAATACTCATTTTTTAAAATTAGATGTGGTGAGCTACATTGATTATTCTGTCGCGGATTCCTTACTCAACACTGATTGGTATAGTTCCTCTTATAAAAATCATTATCGAATTGGTGGAGTAAAACTCACATTAGATGGCTCACCACAAGGCCGAACAGCATGGAGAACTCAGCCTTATCTCATTCCTCCAGATGGCGCAGAAGAAGGATATTTAGGTTATCCTGCTATTCCATCTGACGATGATGTTGAGAGAATTTATGAAAATGCTTTTCAAAACAATTGGCAAATACATACCCATGCGAATGGCGATGCTGCAATGGATCAGATGATTCGAACTTTGAAAAAAGTGACTGCTAAATATGGGAATGAAAATAGAAGAGATGTCCTTATTCATGGCCAGTATGTAAGAGAAGATCAGTTGGATGATTTTAAAGATTTAAACGTGATCGCTTCTTTATTTCCGTTACACACTTTTTATTGGGGAGATTGGCACAAGCAATTGATTGGTGATAGTTTGGGCAATAAGATAAGCCCCACACGAACGGCACTAAGCAAAGGCCTAAGAATCACTATTCATACGGATGCACCGGTCGCTCTTCCAAATTTGATGCGGGTTATTTGGACTGCCACGAATCGAGTTTCCAGATCAGGAGCCATCATAGGAGAAAACGAAAGATTAACTCCATACGAAGCATTGAAATGCATTACCGAATGGTCCGCTTACCAGCACTTTGAAGAGGAGAATAAAGGTTCTTTAGAAATTGGGAAGTTGGCGGATTTAGTTATCCTAGATGCAAATCCTTTAAAAGTAGACCTAGACAAAATCAAGGACATTATTGTTCTGCAAACGATAAAGGAAGGGAATATAGTCTACGAGCGCAAATAAAATAATAAAGCCTGTATCAATAAGTCAACACAAAATTATAATTGAAATGAAAAGGATATTCAAGCACTTTCCATTAATCACATGTGGTCTGCTCCTACTGCTTAGTTGCTCAACTGAGGATTCCTCTGATGTCGCCCCAGGTACACCTATATACCAAGATCTTAAAGTGACCTATAACAAAAGTAGTGTAGAAACGAGAGCGGAAGCAACATTCCGAGAAGGAGATGAAAATGGAACGAGGTTAATTCTTAACGGTGAATCTTACTTAGAAGTCATGGGCAACAAAGTAGACTACAATTCCAATGTTACTAATTATTATTACCGTTATAATGCGAGTGAAATAACAGATGTTATCTTCCTTTACAATAAGAATACTGCAAATACATTTTTGAATGAAATAAAATTTGATGATCGATCTGACCTTACCATGCTAAATGCATTGGACACCATTCGATTAGACGGGTCGTCTTATATATCTTGGTCAGGTGATCCCTTGGAAAGCAATGAATCCGTGAGTTTCACTATTCACCAGGGAGCTAATACCGGTGGTGCTGGTTATAGATCAGGCGAATCGCTACAATCAGTGAATCTAGGATCTATAATCGTGGGAGGACTCAGTGAAGGCTCTGCCACATTGCACATATCTAGAGAAATTGTCTTCGATATAATAGACGAAGGGGACGGTGGTAATGATAACGGCCGATTTGTAATTGCAACAGCTTTAGCGCACCCAATTTATTTGACCAACTAATTTGATGCTAGTTTGTCTAAGTAGCACCAATTAAATATTAAACGACTTCAATGACTGATAAAAAATGTAGCTACGAAAAAATGTTGTTTTCCACGTATTAGCGCGAGTATCGGTTTATTAAAAATCTTAAAATAGATAAAGAACGAATAAAATGAAAATAGTAGATATCATTGTCTTTGAAGGCTTTACTTGTTGCTTACATGGATCCTACTTTCATAGGGTGAGCGATCAACTGTTTAAGGCACTATCATTGGCCGTTTACATTCAATGATCTCGTTTTAAGCATCGAGAAAGGGTTTGAGTCTATCAGAATATTGCATTTTGATTAGTATCCTCACCACCTTATTCGAGTAACGCTGAGTAGATAAAAACACTTTTGGCGTTGATCAAAAACACGATAAATTAATTGCGATATAGAGAAAGTAATATGATGAAGGTCGTGTTGCCTCTATGTTATTCACAACTGAGTAAAAGTTACCTTAATGAATTTTTTTGAATCCGATAAAGTAAATATTGAATTACTCCGAAGCAGGGCTTTTAATATGAGATGGGCTGAGCTTCCAAGTGACGTCATTCCACTTACAGCAGCTGATCCGGATTTTAAAAGTGCTCCGGAAATATCAGAAGCCATTATAGCGTATTGTAAGGATCAATATTTTTCCTATGGCCCGGCAGAAGGACTGCCTGAATTTAAAAAAAGTGTGTCCCGTTTCTTTAAGAAGAAACGCAATGTTCCTGTTAACGCTGATTATGTACTCCCTATTGATAGCGCGGCTTTTGGCATTTATTTGACCTGCCAAACAATATTGAATGCTGGGGACGAAGCAATCATTTTTGATCCCGTTGATTTTTTATTTAGGTACGCTATTGAGAAAGTAGAGGCTAAAGCCATTCCATTTCCGATTCCGCCAAACACTAGGAAAGTTGATTTTCAAAAGCTAGAACAATTAATAACAAGTAAAACAAAATTAATTTGCCTGTGCAACCCGCTTAATCCGACTGGAAAAGTATTTACTCGTGATGAGCTCCTTATGCTTGGGGAAATTGCTGTAAAACATGATTTAACGATCTTATCAGATGAAATCTGGAGTGACATTGTCTATCATCCTGCTACATTTGTGAGCATCGCATCATTAAGCGAAGAGATAAGAAATAAAACAATAACTGTTACTGGATTCAGTAAATCATACGGTATGGCAGGTCTTCGGATTGGCGTTGTTATAGCGCATCACGCACAACATTACGAAAGATTGTTAGATTGCTCCATGCATAAATTTACGGTTCATGGTGCCAATGTTTTATCTCAAATCGGAGCAACTGCGGCCTTAGATCACTGTGGGTATTGGCTAGAGGGATTTGTTGCTCACACACAAAAAATGAGAGATCTTTTAGTCCGTGAAATCAATGCTATTCCGAACTTAAGCTGCATCGCCCCAGAGGGTTGTTATGTCGCATTTGTCAATATTCAAAAAACAAATAAAACAAGCCAAGAGGTTTACGAACTTTTACTTCATGAGGCAAAAGTAGCCGTGGTACCGGGGTTAGAAAAATGGTTTGGAAAAGAAGCAGAAGGCTACATTCGAATTTGCTTCTCCACTTCAGAAGCTCTTCTATTGGAGAGTATTTTAAGAATTAAAAAATGTTTGGTTTGAAGGTTGTAATCATTGGTGGTAGCGTTGCTGGATTAGCCGCAGCAATAGCGTTTAAAAGGGCTAAAAATAAGGTTGTGATTAGAGAAAAAAACTCGATTGACGCTAGACCAGGATTGGCTTTCATGATTCATTCAAAAACATTGAAAGAAATCCAATCAATAACTGACGCTCCCTTTGACATTACAAATAAGAAAATTGACAAATTTATTTTGGTCAATGACTTTGAAGACAAGCAGAAAAAAGTTGATCTGACGGGTTGGTTTGCACTTAAGCGAATTGAACTCCTTAAATTTTTCAGGAGCCATTTATCTGATGAAGAATATCGTGAAAATTCTGACTTTTCGCATTTCAAATATAAAGGAGATCAAGCTATTGCTGCGGTCTTTAAAGATGGTTCAATTGAATACGGAGATTTATTTATTGGCGCAGATGGTATCAACTCTCAAGTTCGAAAGTCCGTTTGCGATTCGCATTTTTTTCCAAACGACATAAATGAACTTGTCTGCATTGTTAAACTCAAGAAACCACACACACACGATAGTACGTTTAGAAAGTTCCCAATAAATAAAGGCATGTCTTTCGGCTTCATTCCAATTTCCAGGGATGAGCATGTCTGGTATCTCCAATTTGATCGCAACTTATATGGCAACCTTTTCCAAAAGGAAAAAGGAGTTGTCTATGAGTTTAGCCCTCAATTGCTTGACGAGCTTCCCAAGGAAGTCCGAGAAATAATAGCGCAGAGTGACATACAAAAAGCCCACCTATGGATTAACCAAGAATTAAAATTGCTTTCCTCTTATTATAAAGCCAATGTCTGCCTCATTGGAGACGCAGCTCATGGGTCAATATCACTTACAAGTTCTGGAGTTTCGTCGGGGATTTCATCTGCGATTAAACTTACCCAAGTCTTGAGAGAATCTGGGCCGCTACCATCGGCCTTGGAGGAATATGAGAAGTTCAGAAAAAAGGAAAATGCCATAAAAATAGCATACGCCAAAATATTAAAATCTCAATTTATTAGTAGCCCTAGCAATATAGAAAATTACTCCCTACCACTATTTAAATAGACGCTAAATAGCGTCTGTCTATAATGTCCACACTCTGCGTTATGTTCATCGAAAAAATGCGCTGCTTCGGCAGACCGATTGCCACATGGCAACTCCACTTTTTTTTCTCTCTCACATGCCTTGATTGTGAAAATTCTAGATCAGGCGCTAACTTTATGGGCAAGCGCTTAATAGGAAAAATCGAACCTTAAAACGACAACATAAAAACTAACATAACTTAAAGTACATAAAATCCCCTTTTGACCCAAAGCATTAAATATCCCCACTTCAACGCAAATGTCAAGCGCAATGATAATGCTTTCAAATAAAGCATAGCTACAGACTAAGAAAATCCTTCAATCAAAAAGAAGCCGGAATCCCAACTTCAAGAAACTTGCTCCTTAGATACACAACGTGCGAGCGATTAACATCTTTGATGACTTTATTGACACTAGCAAGAACGGAAAACTCCCGAGCATTTTTGAATACCATCTGACCACAAGCATGCTGAGGAAGGTACCCCTCGTCCTTGAACATAAGCAGGCCCAAATCGTATCATTGTTCAATGCATTCATGCAGATTAAGCCAATAAAAAAGCGACGCAGCACTTTCGGTAATAAATCAGCAAAATACAATTATGATAAAAACGGTATTAATCATTACGCTAATTTCTGTTTCCAATTTATTGTCCGCTCAAAATGAAAATAAGGTTTTTCATTTTGATGAAATACTCCATCAATTCCAGAACGTACGTGACTTCTGCATTTCAAGCGATGGAGAGGAAGCATTTTTTACATTACAAAGCCCTAACAGTGAAATTTCTCAGTTGGCATCCATTCGGAAAGAAAATAATGCGTGGTTAGCCCCGGAATTACTGCCCTTTTGTGATTCTTATAAGTATCTAGAACCCTTTTTATCAGTGAATGGAAATAGACTATTTTTTGTTTCCGATAGCCCGCTAAAGGGGGGCACAGATCAGAAAAAAGACTTTGATATTTGGTATGTTGATAGAAATAGTAGTCAAGATCCATGGTCTGAACCCAAAAATGTCGGCTCCCCAATTAATTCGGGGTTTGATGAATTCTATCCTTCAGTCAGTGAAAACAACAATCTATACTTCACCATGGACGCCCCGAATGGGCGAGGGAAAGACGATATCTATTTCAGTAAATGGGAAGCGGGTCAATATTTGACCCCAATTCTTTTAGATGAAAATATCAATAGTAGCGGCTATGAATTCAATGCTTTTATCTCCAAGAAAGAAGATTTCCTATTATATACCAAGTACAATGAGGAAGGCGGACAAGGAAGTGGTGATTTATACATGTCAAAAAAAGATACCTCCGGAAAGTGGCAAAAATCAACCAACATAGGCGTACCTATCAATACGAAATATATGGAATATTGCCCTTTCTATGATGAGAAAAATCAAATCCTATATTTTACAAGTAAGCGACAAGGTATTGAGCCGAAAGCGTTCAAAGATATTTCAGATTTCAAAAAGTATGTTCAAGGAAGTGAAAATGGTTTGAGTAAAATTTATATGACCTCTATAAAACTAAAATAGACACTATTACCCGTCGAATAGCCAGCACTTCCAGCGCTAAGGAAAAGGCGGTCTCGACTTAACCATACGCTCACCTCCATTCTCCTGATCGGAATTGGGAAACAGCATTCCCTTAGCAGGTCTACGATACACGTTTTTGAATTTTCTTTTGTAACCGGCACTGTACATCAACAAGCAGATACATGGCCTCAGCAGCGGTACAGATAGTTATAAAGACATGATATAATCTAATGAGCAGACGATACATTTAACCGGCTCTCATGCTTTTAACATCACATATATAGGTGATTATCTCACGGATTCCATGTAACAATGAGCTAGCCTACAGATTTTTTAGCGTTATTGCACTAGAGAAAATATGATAATCCCCCACCCTTAATTATGAAACTAAAAACGATCGTTGCTTTACTCTTTGTTATAGGATTTTCCATCACCGGCTATTCACAAGTGACAAGTGAAGAAACCACCTTGTCAAAAATCCGTAAGGAAGGATTTGAAAATTCTGAAGCCTTGCGCATGCTAAGCCAATTGACGGACATTTACGGTCAAAGACTTACCGGCACTCGAGAATACTATAAGGCGGCCAACTGGATTTCTGATGAAATGAAAAGCATTGGTCTTCAAAAGGTGCATTTTGAAAATTATTGTGCTGATTGTCGCGGTTGGAATATTAACACCTTTGACGTAGAGATGATTGCGCCAAACTACATGAACATTTCCGCCTATCCATTGGCAATGTCCAAGAGCACAGTTGGTATCGTTTCTGGGGAGGTTATTCATATTGAAAGTTTTGCCGATATGGATCTGTTGCAAAAGAACTTTGCAGGAAAGCTCCAAGGGAAAATCATCCTTTTAGGAAAAGCACCAAAAAAGAAATCCTTAGTGGACACCATTGAGTTTCGCTACTCGGATAAAACTTTGGGCCAAATGGAGCAACAACTCACGGCTAAAATTGAGGTCACGCCACTACCGGAGTTATTCGAGCAATGGGAAATTGATGATAAGTCAGATCAAAAATTTCTTGAATTTGTGGAAACAGAAGGTGCGCTGGCAATATTGACTACCCGCGCCATGTACCTTGGCATTTTACACCCTGACGGAACGTATTATTTCCGAAAAGATGACCTAAAGCCACTACCCTATTTCACCATTATGCCAGAACATTTTGGCAGATTGTACCGAATGATAAAATTAAATTCGACTCCTACCGTACGGCTTAACCTACAAACCGAATTTTATAATGAGCCCAAAAACAACGTAAATATCATAGGAGAAATTACTGGAAATGATCCTCAATTAAAGTCTGAAAGCATCTTATTGGGCGCACATTTCGATTCCTGGCATGCCGGCACTGGCGCGACAGACAATGGAGCCAATTGCATAATTCTGGTGGAAGCGCTACGCATTCTTAAGGACATAGGCTATCAACCAAAAAGAACGGTTAAAATTGGCCTTTGGGGCGGAGAAGAACAAGCCTTCTTAGGATCTGCTGCCTATGCCAAAAAACATTTCGGCGCTTTAAATGAAAAACCGAACATGGAATCCAAAAAAGTCACCGCTTATTTGAACTTAGACAATGGAGCTGGTTTAATAAGAGGTATTTATCTGCAGAACAATGAGTTGGCTAGGCCTGTTTTCAAAAAAATATTTGAGCCTATTGCCAATCTCAGTACGGGAACCATCACGATTGAAAATACACTTTCGACTGATCATGAAACTTTCGACTACTACAATATCCCATCCTTTCAATTCATACAAGATGAACTTGCTTATGAAACGGTTACTCATCATACCGCTCTTGACTTTTTGGAATATGTTCATGAAAATGATATTATGAAAAATGCGGTGATCTTAGCTTGGACCATTTATTCTTTGGATAATATGGAAGGACAAATCCCCAGAAAACGCCCTTAACGACCGCTAATTGAGTGGACATTCCATCAACATACACTGATGAAATGTCCCTCTATAGACTTTGGCCTCCCATTGAACTTTCGCTTTTGCTGCATCACTCGGATCAAACTTCAAAAAGATCAAAACCGTTTTGGCTGGAACCTAAGACCCACTAGATTGGAAGCACCACAAAAAGTAACATGATTTTGGTTGTGTTATCAATACGCGCTAAAGCCAGCACACATAAATGAAGACCATCGAAATAATCGTAACTATTCTCTTTCTAGTCGGTGGGACCGCATTGACTGCAACAATTATCATCTATCCAAAGGATATTATAAAAGGGGTTTTTATCGGAATACCGATGGCATTTTTACAAAGTCTCTGGAATAGAATCTGGTTCCTACTTATTCCATTTTGGGGGCCTGTTTGGCTGCTAGATAAATACTTCAAATGGGGTATTTTCGAACGCTTTCAAAAATCATCCGACGCTGACGATCGTAAACCGGGAACTAACTGAAAAATTAATTTTAGCAATTTTAAGAAGTTCATCTTGACCACTGAGATTGACAAGGAAAAAATCACCCATCCTATTCGTGAGGTGTCTGAGGAAATATCGACGTTGGATATTTCTGAACATCGCACTAACCAGAAAGATGGCTACTCTAGGATAGAATTGACTTGTTCTGAAATAGGTCCACACAAAAGAGTGTAAACATGAAAGAAGAAAGTAAAGTCATTTTAGGACGAAGGATAGGTGCCGCCTTGGCCTTCAACCAGTAGCGATCAAAGCCCCATTCAAACATTATTTATACAAATACATTCAACCATAATAAAATAATCACTAATTTTGTATCGTGCACGATTTAATCGTACTCGATTTTAAATTAAAAAAAATGAAAAACCAATCCAAAACAACATTAACACAGAACATTTTCAGAATGCTATTGGCCTTTTTTATGGTCTATGCGGGATTTAGCCATCTCACTTTTAATAGAATTGATTTTCAGGCACAGGTCCCCGATTGGCTTCCGCTGAGTAAGGACTTGGTGGTCATCCTATCAGGTATAGTGGAGATGATATTAGGTCTTGGATTAGCTTTTTGGAAAAATAAAAGTGCCAAGTTTGGTTGGGCTTTAGCCCTGTTTTTCGTCTTAGTTTTTCCGGGTAATATCGCGCAATACCAAGACGGTAAAGATGCCTTTGGAGCGTTAAACTCTGATAGCGCAAGATTAATACGACTATTTTTTCAGCCTGTGCTGGTTGCTTGGGCTTTATGGTCATCGGGCGCATGGACATCTTGGAGAACGAAAAACAAGGAAAACTAATGAACCAATTACAATTACGCAATCAAATCTGCTTTCCTATCTATTCGGTATCTCGACTTATTACCAAGGCATACAAGCCCCTTTTGGATGAAATAGGCATAACCTATCCTCAATATTTGGTCCTTATGGTACTATGGGAAAATGATAATCTTTCTGTTAATCAAATTGCAGAGAAGCTGCTCCTGAACACCAATACGCTTTCCCCTTTGTTAAAACGTATGGAGAAAATGGAACTGATACAGCGTAATCGTTCTAGTAAAGATGAAAGAAACGTGATCGTACAGCTCACAGAAAAAGGGGCGAAAATCCAAACCAAGGCCAAGCCTATCCCAGAAAAACTCCTCAATATTTTGCTGACTGAAAACATCAATTTATCGGAAGTCCTCCAACTGAAAGACACGCTTGATGAATGGATCAAAATACTCTCGGACCACAAAAAAAACAGATAAAAATTAAGATAAATAAAATGGAATTATTAGATAAATTAAATTGGCGCTATGCTGCGAAAGCCATGAATGGTGAAAAAGTAGCGCAAGAAAAAATAGACAATATCATTGAAGCAATATCCCTTGCTCCTACTTCAAGTGGCCTCCAGCCTTTTGAAGTCATCGTCATCAAAAATCAAGAAATAAAAGAAAAAATCAAGCCGATTGCTTGGAACCAGTCAGTCATTACAGATTGCTCACATCTATTTGTATTCGCCGCTTGGGATACCTACACCGCTGATCGAATCAACAAAATGTTTGATTTGACGAATACCATTCGAGGATTTAAAAACGAAGGATGGGAAAACTATCGTCAAATGCTCTTGAAAAGCTATCCGCAAAAAGACGCACAGGAAAACTTTAATCATGCAGCGAAGCAAGCTTATATTGCCTTTTCACAGGCGATAGCGGCAGCCGCATTTGAAGGGGTTGATAGCACTCCTCTGGAAGGTTTTGACGCTGATGCCTTGGATAAAATCTTAGGATTACGTGAAAAAGGATTGAGAAGCTGTGTCATGCTCCCAATAGGATATAGGGATGAGAATAATGATTGGTTAGTCAGCCTTAAGAAAGTACGAAAAAGTAAAGAAGATTTGGTTACTGTCATTGAATAACAATTTGAATAAAACAACCTTGAACAAAACAACCTTGAACAAAAATAATTATCCTAAAGCTTTTTCACATATTGGACTTTCCGTACCCGACATACATAAAGCCGTCGAGTTTTATCAGGAAGTCATGGGCTGGTATGTGATTATGTCACCCTCAAAAGTCACAAAAGAAAGAGATACGGCCATTGGACAAATGTGTATTGATGTATTTGGGGAGGATTGGGAAGAATTCGAAATAGCACATCTGTCTACTTCTGATGGAGTTGGTATTGAGTTATTTTCCTTTCCACATGGAGTGAAAGAAGCTCCAGCGTTTAACCCTTTCAATACAGGCCTTTTTCATTTTTGTGTGCAAGACCCAAATATTGAAGCGCTGACAAATAAAATAGTAGCATATGGAGGGAAACAACGGATGCCAATACGAGCGTATTATCCCGAAGAGAAACCTTTCAAAATGGTGTATGTTGAAGACCCTTTCGGAATTGTTTTTGAGATTTACACCCATAGCTATGAACTAACGTATTCTTCTGGCGCCTATCAAAAATAAAAACGATCTACAACGCTGTAAATAGCGAATAGCTTAC
>JBLIIJ010000110.1:0-11921 GCA_047635055.1 Cyclobacteriaceae bacterium
GAAGAGACAAACGGAGGCTTGCACATCGAACCGGGGTTTGGCCTACAATTCGCCTCAAAAGGGCACTTTAGATTTAATCTTGGGATTGCTCATCAATTTCAAAATTCATCAGGAGCATCCAATGTTTCGTCTCCGGATGGTCGTGGGCAAAACCGTGTTGATTATCAATTATGGTACAGCCGCACAGTGCTTCGCTTAGGTATAGAGTTTTATTAAGAGAAGGGCCTTTAACAACAATGAATTTGCTTGCTAGTTCTAGAATTGTCCTTGTTCTTTTTTGTTTTAGTTATCGAAATGTGTTCCATTTTGATACATTATTTTCTCATTATTGGGGGTAAGTATTTGATAATCTGATTTTATCAGTTGGCATTCAATTGGTTTGAGCGATTGGGAAATGGATAGCTAGGAAAAAGATGCTATATGCACTTCTTATAATTTGTTCGAATAACCTGATAAGTAAGTATCAGCCAAAGAAACATTGAGCCTTTACAATTGAGCAATACAGGCTTTTCCGTAAGGAACAACGAACCGAACGCACAAGTGCTTGGCTTTTTTTGAAGGTTGAAGTGGCTTTCGAAGCTGAGCCCAAAACCCACATTGAAAACTTTGGTTTTGCGGCTGGTATGTATTCTAATGTTATGGGTCTTTTGATATGTGCGGCCCTTTTACGCAAGTGAATTGCTCGCGAAGCAGTCCAAAAATATCATGTAGGAATAATATCCAGAGCTAGGTTATGTGGCTTGCGGCAATTGGGTTTATAATTATCCATATGCTACAAGTCAACCAAAATTGGAGGAGTGAGGAGGAGGCTTATTGGGTTTCAACATTGTCATAATACGATTATCGACTTTCAAATTATCGGCTATTTGATCCTGATATTTTTGGTGAAGTGGATGGCTTGAAAGAGTTATTAATCATTGCTCTTTCTTTTTTGAAGTAAGTAAAATAGCATAGTTGACAAATACGAAAGAAATATATTCATCAATTTGACAAATACGAAACTAATGATTAACCTTGGCTGACCAAAGAATTGTCACGTCTCGGATTATGAAAGGAACTCAACTAGGAGAATTAGAAGAATTGGTGCTACTCACAGTAGCTACACTTTATGATGAAGCGTATGGCGTGGCTATTATGGCGGAAATCGAAAGTAAGGCGAATCGAAAAATAACGATAAGTACTGTTCATGCTGTACTCAAGCGCTTAGAAGAGAAAGGTTTCCTTGATTCGCGCTATGATGGTGCTACAAATGCGCGTGGTGGGAGAAGAAAGCATTTGTTTACTGTATCGACTGCCGGTCAAAAAGTACTCAATCTCTCACGTGCGATTCGAAATAGCTTGTGGGAGGCTATTCCTGACTTGGCATTCAATAAAGGATCATGAGTAACACTGGTAAAATAGCGCGTTTTGGTGTGATTCGCTTGTTAAAAAAATACTGTGATGACAGGTTGATCGAAGGTATTTGCGGGGATTTAGAAGAGCTCTACGAAATAGAATCATCACAATATGGATCGGGTAAAGCAAAAAGGAAGTTGTATTGGCGAGCATTGGGTTTTTATCGACAATCCTTCAAAAGGAAACGTGAGAGGTACCCTACACGATTTGAAGCTTTGCTGCGGAATTATGTTAAGATGACTTTTCGAAATGGAAAAAGAAACAGGACATCAGCGGTCATCAATATTATGGGTTTGACGTTTGGTTTGACAGCTTGTGTTTTTCTAGGGCAATATGTCTATACTGAGTGGCAGCACGACAAACATTTCGATGACCATGAGCGCATCTATCGACTTTCTTTAGAAATGGAGTTTGGTGATGATCTTACCTCTACGGCTGTTTCGCCATCAGGTCTTGGTAAAAAGGCAAAGGAACAAATCAAGTTCGTAGAAAATTATGCAATTCTGCGAAGATTCAGCAATTTCAAATTCAGGAAAGACAATGAGCTAATCGAAACCGCTTTCATCTTTAGTGCAAATCCGGGATGGAATGAAGTATTAAACTTTCAATGGCTAGAGGGAAATTCTGCAACGGCTCTAGTCGAGCCGAGATCTATTGTTCTAACTGAGCGTTTTGCACTGAGAATTTTTCTCACCAGCAAAAATCTACTCGGTAGGTCTATAACACAAGATAATGGAGACATTTACACTGTTACAGGAATCATTAAAACACCACCAAAAACAAGTCATATTCACCCGGAGGCTTTTATATCTTTAGGAAATGCCCAGTTGGTTGATCAAATGGATATCTGGCGTTATTGCACCTATGTGAAAGTTGATAAACGCACTCCTTTGGATCAATTTGAATCGGCATTTGATGCGTTTAGTTTGGCGCTATTCAAAGAAAAAGGAGGCAATGGAAGAGGGCGGATTTTTATCAGACCACAAGCTTTGGCAGATATTCACTTCACTTCCAAGCTAGCTTTTGAGATGGAGCCCAACGATGGAAACACAAGATATCTTACTGGATTTTGTGTTTTAATAGTTGTCTTGCTATTTATGAGTGTCATCAATTACATCAATTTGACTACTGCTCAAGTTGGTCAGCGTTTTAAAGAAATAGCTGTGAAGCGAACTTTTGGCGCTTTCACCGCGGATTTAAGACTCCAATTTTTAGTTGAAACGGCGATATATGTTTCTCTGTCTCTTGTCTTTTCAATACTACTAGTAGCGGCTCTACAGTCGTCATTTGAGTCATTTGCCAACTTGGATTTCCCTTGGCATGATATGGCGAATTTGCAATCTGTAGTTTTTATCGCAGGTTCCATCATCGTCTTTACATTACTTCTGGGCCTGTACCCATCGCTTTATTTATCCAATTTTCGACCTATAAAATCAAATTCAGCGAGTTTAGCAAGGTTCCGATCTGTGATGCTCTTCCTTCAACTGGGATTGTCGATGGTGGTTATTACTTGTACCACTGTCTTCTTTGCTCAAATGAATTTTATGAGCAATCAGTCTTTGGGTTACCAAAAGGATCAGGTACTTTTTATCGGACTTAATCAGGAACAGCAAGAAAAGGTTTATCCTTTGATGGATGCACTTAAAACATTGACATCCGTGGAGCAAGTGGCATCATCGTATCATGTGCCGGGAAATCCGCCTCCCATTAATAACTTTGGGTACGAGTCGAAAGACGGTTCTAAAATAATAGTTTGTCCGCAAATTTATGTTGATAATGGTTTTTTGGAGACGCTTGATATCAGCATTTTAGCAGGAAATAACTTTATTGAACATCGCTTGGATGATGGAAAGAAAATAGGCGTATTGATTAACGAGTCATTTATGAACAAAGCCGGATGGACTTTGGATAATGCGGTAGGCCAACAACTGAAATCAGGAACTAGCTGGGAAGACCGAGTGATCGGTGTGGTGCCCGATTTTCATTTTACCAGTTTGCACCATGCTATAGCGCCAATGGTCGTGAGACCAATAGCTGGGGGGCACAACCTATTGATAAAAGCGAAAACGACTGATTATAGAGAATTGATCGGGGATATTGAAAATGAATGGAAGGGGATGTTTGGTAATGGCAATGTTGATTTCAAATTCTTAGATCAACATTTTCAAGCACAATATGAAACGGATGAAAAACGCGCACAATTATTTGCCATTTTCTCCTTCTTAATCATTTTCATAGCATTGTCTGGACTTTTCGGTATGACCACTTATGCCGTACAGCGCAGAATGAAAGAAATGAGCATTCGAAAAATCCATGGAGCATCAATCAAACAGATACTTTTTTTGATGACCAAAGCGTATGGTATTTCAGGAACCATTGCATCAATAGTCGGTGGAGTACTTAGTTATATTTTAATGGCGCATTGGTTAACTGATTTCGCCTATTCGATTGATCTCAATGCTTTTCTTATTGCAATGCCGGCTGTACTCTTGATACTTCTTGTATTGGTCATAGCAGGTGCCAAATCGGCCAAACTCGCCTTTGTAAACCCATCGGAAATTTTAAGGAATGAATGATAAGACTAACCTTGTGTAATACCTTCATCATTTTCTAGTACGAGAACCCTCTCTTAGTGGGTTGAATTGATTTTTTGTTACCAAAAAACAACCCAATACTCGTACGGTAATTGACCATGTTATCTGTTTCATGATTAGATTAAAGACTGAAGTAATAGAATAGCAGAAGTATGAAGAAGTTATTATTTGGGCTGTCATGTTCGTCCTTGATTTTTATCGCAAGTTGTAAGACTGACGACCCTGAAGTACCGTCCAAAAATGAAGTTGTAGAAGAAGTCGCAGAATTTGCTGTTGATTTAGGGAATAGTGCTGTTCCTTATGTGGTGATTACCACAGATGTGGCTATTGAGAATGAGCCGAAAGTTTCCGCGTTCATGCGTATTTACCAAAATGATGAGCTCATCCAAAAACAGACTATTGGCATTGAATATAGAGGATCAACGTCTTTTCGCCTGTCGGATAAAAAATCTTTCGGTATTGAAACTTGGGATGATAGTGGTAATGATGTGTCTGTGCCTTTTTTCGATTTCCCTAAAGAAGAGGATTGGATTCTTAATGGTCATGTTGTCAACCTTACAGATGGCTGGGCCTTTGATCCAACGTTGATGTATCATCAGTTTGGATATGAGCTGTTTCGAGAAATGGGCAATTATGCGGCGAGAACAAAGTTTTTAGAATTGGAAATTAATGGTGAATACCAAGGTGTCTATGTATTCATGGAAAAATTGAAGCGAGATAAGGAACGAATCGATATTAAGAAGCTAGAGGCGACAGATGTAGATACAGAGGCCATTACTGGAGGTTATATTATTAAAATTGATAAGACCTCTGGCGGTGATTTAAACCTAAATCAGCCATTGGATTATTTCTTAAATAATTGGGATGATGATGCACGTTATACAGAAGAGATTAGTTGGCGTTCGGGGTACGATATTAATGGTGAACTGATCACTTTTGAGCCGGAATATAATGCTCCATACCACGCTAATATGTATTTGGAAACTTACTTTTTGTATGAATACCCAAAATCACAGAATATTACATCGGCACAAAAAAAATATATACAGGACTATATTCACGATTTTGAAACGGCGCTTTTAAATGATGATTTCTCCTTAAGTAACAGAACCTACACTGATTACATTGATCTCAATAGTTTTGTGGACTTTTTTCTGATCAACGAAGTAACCAGAAATGTAGACGGCTATAGACTAAGTACTTATATGAGCAAAGATCGAGGAGAAAAGCTGAAAATGGGGCCGATTTGGGATTTGAACATTGGTTATAGTAATGGCAATAGAGTGCCGCTAGACGGATGGGTAATGAACTACAATCAATATGTAGATTCTGATGCATGGTTGATTCCATTTTGGTGGCCAAGACTTTTAGAAGATCCTATTTTTCAAGATGCTTTAAAATCGCGATGGAATGATCTGCGGGCTAACACCTTGAGTACAGCCTCGCTCCACTCAATGGTTGACGCAACGGCTGGCTACCTAATAGAAAATGGTGCTATTGATCGCAATTATACAAAATGGAGGATAGGCGTAGATTATAATGCAAGTATTTCCGACATGAAATCTTTTTTAGAACAAAGAACCCAATGGATTGATGGAGAGATTGCTGGGTTTTAACTTTAGATCCTTGAAGGTCATTTAAGAATTATCCCTATTGACAGTCTTTTTAACTGTTTTGGATGTACAGATTATATTAAGTTAATCTCGATACCTAGCTTGGTTTTTTAAATTCAATTTTAGTTGGTCACTGATCATGAGTCGACACGTTATATTTTTTTGTTTAGTTCTATTCAGGCTTATTTCATGGGGCAACTCTTGGAAGCAAGCACAGATAGATGGCGCAGCTAAAATTGACTGTTATTGGTTTGTAACTAGGCCGTTTATTTACGAAGACGAGGGAGAGGTATTAAAAGGAATGGAATACGAATTGATGCGATTGTTTCAAGAATACCTTGATCAAAAGCACCAAATTGCGCTGAAAATTAATTGGCAACAGCATGAAAGTTTTCTAGGAATCATGAACAAGATGAAGACTAGCAAGTCGTTGAATGTGATCGGGTTGTCCGCTTATTCTATAACGGAAGAAAGAAAACAATATATTCAGTTTACGGATCCATATCTGCCAGATGTTACGGTCTTAGTGTCGAGTCAGGGGACGCCTATTTTGAATTCAAGTGAGGAGATTCAGCAGATGTTCCAAAACATGACGGCAGTGACCATCAAGGGGACTATCTATGAAGACTTATTAATAAAACTCAGAGCAGACTTAGGTATAGATTTTGAAATAACTTATATCTACAGTGATAAAAACATACTTGAAAACATACTTCAGAGTGACGATCGATTTGGCTTTATAGACCTCCCGATCTACCTCATGTTGATGGAAAATGGAGGTGATTTGACGCGTCAAAATTTCTTTAGTGCGCAGGGAAATGGTTACGGTTTTATCCTGCCTAAAAGTAGCGACTGGGCAGAACCAATTAATGCGTTTTTTTCCGATCCCGATTACAAAGCTAGAATTGATGCAGTAATGTCTCAATACCTAGGTTCGGAATTATTTGAATTCATTGATCAAGTAACTCCACGTGAGGAATTGAGTACTTCGATTTTGACCAAAGAAAAAAAGATTCAATTGGCGCTCATTAAAAATGCCAATTTGAAAATAAAAGAAGAGGAGCGTTTTATAAAGACCTTAATTTCAGGGATAATCACTGCTACGCTTTTTTTAATAATTATAGTTTTCTTCTATATAAATAACCAGCAAAAGACTAAGAAGCTTCTCTTGCAAAAGACCAAAATTGAGGCTCAGCAGGAGGATATCCGAACTAAGAACGAAAAGCTTACAAATAGAAATACCCAGCTTATTAAATTGAATGAGGATAAAAATGAATTGGTAAAAATTCTCGCTCATGATTTAAGATCTCCATTAGGTCAGATTATTGGGTATGGAGACGCACTAGGATTAAGGGCTTCCGGTTTGATGATAGAGGATCGTGAAATGTTGTTAGGTATTAATCATGCGGCTGATCGTATGGAGCAAATGATCACGAAGATTCTGAATACAGATAATGTAGAGGGGAAACGTAGTTTAGTGCTTAAGGAACATATTGAGCTTGCAGTACTGATTGATGATTTGATAAATAGGTATAAAGTTGTTGCTAAAAAAAAGGATATCATTTTGATTGGTCCAATTAAAGCGATTGATTTCTTATTCAATACGGACCACATGCTCTTGTTCTTAATACTTGAAAATTTGATTTCCAATGCGATCAAGTTTTCGCCATCAAAGACTGCCATACATTTTAACGTCGAAAAAATAAAGGAGTCAATTATTTTTGAAATCAAGGATGAAGGTCCTGGCCTAGCCATAGAAGATCAAGTCAAGGCGTTTATGCCATTTCAGAAGCTGAAATCTGTACCTACGGGTAACGAGACATCAACAGGACTTGGCTTATCTATAGTTAAAAAATACGCAACCGATCTTGGTGGAGAAGTTTGGATTGAGTCAGCGCTGGGTAAGGGAAGTTCTTTTTTTGTTAGCTTACCAGTATAAGTGGTCAATATAATTTTTGAAACGTATTGAATTTAAGAATTGAATGAGTGTTAGGGGATCATTTTTTTATAACCGACCGGATGTCATAACTTCTTACATTCATTTTTTGTACCCAAGGTTGTAAAGATTAACTCATGTAGAAGTATTTTTAGATCATGTAAGTGTGATTTTATCGCTTTCCCGGTACTTTGGTTATATGTATAATCAGGGCAAAGTTGTAGTGCATATGTGTAAAATGAGCATGGTGCTGTTGATAACTAACCCTAAATTGTTTTAGTCTAGTTATGATTGGTGGTTTGTAATTGTGTAATTGGAATTGATAACCTTTTCTTATGTTACTGTGTCATCAATATCGTCAATTTGGAGTGTTTGTAATTGGGTCTTAATATTTTAAAATGCTATTCATTTGGGTTTTTATCCTCCTTTATTCTGCTCCGGTCGTTGTTTCCCCAGGAACCCGAGAAGTAAGGCTATCAATTAATGATTTAGAGTTTTTTGAAGATACTAAGCATCAGTTTGATATCGAAGATATTATCAAGCCTGCATTTCAGTCTAAGTTCAACAAGAACCTGAATTTTAAGCCATCAGATTATGACATAACTACAGCTTACTGGGTAAAGCTAAAAATCAATGTGCCAAATGTTCAAGAAGGATATTTGGTTGAGTTTTTTGATCAAACAATCGACTCGCTTAACGTGTATCTGAAACACGAGACAGATTCAGTTTTCATCCGAAGTGAAATGGGAGATATGTTGCCTTTTTATCAGAAGGCAATGGCCCATAAAAACTTTCAAATTCAACTACCTAAGGAAGGCGCTTATCTACTTTACTTTAGAGTGGCAAGTCATGAATATGCCGATATACGTGTAGCTATAAGAAGCTTTCGCTGGTTTGTGAAATATGCATTAGCTGAGTACTATTTATACGGTATTTTCTATGGAGTAATCTTGATTATTTCGCTTTACAATTTGTTGATATATTCAGCTATTAGAGAAGTTAAATACCTGTATTATACTTTCTATCTCCTGAGCGTTGGATTATTTGCAATGAGTGTTGATGGTGTTGGATATCAATATTTGTGGTGGCAAAGTCCACAATGGAATCAAATAGCTCATGGGGTGACTTTATTCTTTATGATTTTTTGGTCCATACTATTTTCCAAAAAATTCCTTAACCTTTCGATAAGAGCGCCTAGGCTTAATAAAATACTGAATGTTGTACTGGGGCTCAGAATTGGATGGTTTTTATATGTGTTAGTATTCAATCATTCTTTGTTTCAATACAGAAATATTGAATTAATCCCACTGGTTCTGATATTCATTTCGAGCATAGTTGTCTTCAAAGGAGGTTACAAGCCAGCTCGATTCTTTATTGTTGCATTTGGATTTCTGTTTTCGGGTTTTATTTTAAAAGCATTGTTGATGCTCTCGATAGTGCCTTTTTATATTCCTAGCTACTACAGTCTTCATATCTGCTTTGTTTTCGAAATGCTGTTTTTGTCATTTGCCCTTAGTGATAGAGTGAGAATACTCAAATCCAATCGGGATAAAGCTAATCAGCGAATTATTGCCCAGCATGAAGAAGCATCGCTACTTAAAGATCAAATGACGGCTAAACTCGAGTCGCTCGTGGAAAATAGAACGCTGGAGCTACAAGAAAAGAATGACCTGTTATCCCAACAAAAAGTAGAAATCTCGGAAATCAATTCTTTATTGGATTTGGATAACTGGCGATTGAGAAATAATATAAAATCAATTCAATTAGAGAGGTTGCAGAACAAGGAGTTGACCTATGAAGAGTTTCGAGAAGTCTTTTCAGATAAAGAAGCTTGTTTGAAATCTTTGAGCAATTATAAATGGAAAATTGCTTACCGATGTTGGAAGTGTGAAAATGGAACGTCAAGTGTCGTCTCCGTGCCTTATAGCCGGAGGTGTACTAAGTGTGGTTACCAAGAATCGCCAACTACGCATACGCTCTTTCATGGAGTGAGATTTCCGTTGGAAAAAGCCTTCTACATTTTCTATGAGACTATCAATAAGGATCAATATTCACTAAGCCAATTATCCGAGATGCTAGGCTTAAGAAAGAATACAATCTCTGACTTTAAGAAAAGGATAAAAACACAATCCGAAATAGAAAGGCAACATCTTAATGAAATATTCAAAAATATAGAGCAGTCGGTGTTTTATGAAAAATAATAATTGTATTATATAAAGAATTTTTAGTATGCTACATTATTGTTATTAATACGATACGCCCTTTGATTAAAATTCTTTTATGTTAAATAATAAAAGAATAGTCATGATATTATAGCGTTACGCTCTTTCGTGATAGGATTTTTTATTTGGCCTAAATAATTGTATTATTCTTAGATGTGAAATTAGTATTTTTTTTGAGATTGATTAAAAAAGAGATAGTGTTGCATTGTAAAACTGTTTTTAAAAGATCAATTGTTTTTGCCATGCGAATAATATGCTTTGCTATTCTATCACTTTTTTGGAGCGCTATTCTAACCGCTCAAACGGCATCTGTTTCGGGTATCGTCATTGATGAAGACTCTTTCGAAGCGTTGATAGGGGCAACTATTTTTGAAAAAGGAACGAGCAATGGAACGGTGGCAGATATTGAGGGGAATTATCAATTATCTGTTTCAAGTGCGAATGCAATATTGACTTACTCCTACGTAGGCTATGAACCGAAGGAGGTTGAGATTAATGGTAGAAGTAAGATCGATATCAGACTAGCATTGGACATTGAGCAGTTGTCGGAAATAGTGGTAATAGGCTATGGTTCTGTTCGAAAGAGTGATTTAACAGGCGCTATCACCTCTATTAAATCTGAGGAGTTGACCAAGGTGGTGAGTGCCAGCCCTGTGCAGGCTTTGCAAGGAAAAGTGTCTGGTTTACAAGTCCTAAGTACGAGTGGTGATCCCGGGGCAGCTCCAGTTGTGCGATTGAGAGGGATTACGACATTGAATAATAATAACCCACTATTTGTAGTAGACGGAGTAATTATTGATAATTCAGGAAATACCTCATTGGACTTTGTTAATCCTAATGATGTAGCTTCAGTAGAGGTGTTGAAAGATGCATCGGCGCTCGCTATTTTCGGTGCGCGAGGCAGTAACGGCGTAATCATCATCACGACCAAGAGAGGTGAAAAAGGAAAACAAAGAATTAGTGTTTCGTCAGAGGTTAGTTTGGAATCGGTCGCCAATAAAGTAGGGGTGTTATCAGGAAAAGAATTTGCTACGCTTGTGGAGGAGCTAACACCCGGTACGTATAGTAATTTTGATGTGTTACCTAATGTTGATTGGCAAGACCTGATCTTTCAGGATAACGCACCTATTATCAATAATTCCTTTTCAGTGTCAGGAGCGAGTGACAAGGTCAGCTATTATTTTGGTCTAGGACATTACTATCAGCAAGGAGTGATTCCAAAATCTGATTATGAAAGAATCACGACCAGATTTAATACGACCTATACCATGGCAAAGGGATTTGATGTAGGTCTCAATATGTCTGTGGCTTTGAAAGAAAAACAGAATGCACCCGATGTGGTGAATACTGCGCTAAGGGCCTGGCCAATCAATGAGCCAACCGATGCAGCTGGAAATTTTCAGGAAGTAAGAGGAAGTTCCAACGCTTTAGCTGGAATTGCATACACGAATAATGAAACCAGAAGCCTAGAGACCGTGGGAAATCTTTTCTTAGAATACGACTTCTTGGATGGTTTTACAGCTAAGTCAAGTTTCCAGTTCGTTTTGGGATTGGCTAAGAACACTTCCTTCACACCAGAATTTTACGTGGCGCCACTTCAACAAAATGAAACGAGCGATTTGACCAAAGTATATTCAAACAACAGTCAGGTGATATGGGAAAACACACTAGCCTATTCCAAAGAATTTTCTGTTCACCGAATCAATGCATTAGTAGGATATACTAGCCAGTTTAGGCGTAATGAATCATTAGTAGGTACGGGTGAAAACCTACTTCGTGAGGATCCTCTCTTTTGGTATATTGATGCGACATCCGAAGAGGCAGGTTCCAGAAGGGTGTCTAATGGTGCCTCAGAATCAAGTATGCTATCAGCTTTATTTCGTATCAACTATGCATTGATGGATAAGTACCTAATGACTGTTTCTGTAAGAAGAGATGGCTCTTCGAATTTTGGTGCTAACAATAGGTATGGTGTATTTCCCTCGGTCGCATTAGGATGGAACCTAAGTGAAGAAGCTTTTTTTCCGAAAAATAGTCTTGTTGAAGGTCTAAAAATAAGAGCTAGTTGGGGTATTATAGGAAATGAAAAAATTCCGGGAAACGACCAATATTCGACTATTGGTGTAAATGAGAGAGGGGCTGTTTTTGGCGTAGAGGAAAG
>JBLIIJ010000111.1:0-11866 GCA_047635055.1 Cyclobacteriaceae bacterium
AGGAGATGAACTCATCGCCTATATGAAATTGAATAAATACATTTTGCTCATCAAAAAAGTAATGATAGGCTCGATTAGGGCATAGGAAACTTACGAGTGTGAATTTTTTCAGCGCTAATTTATACCAGAGGTATTTTTCATCCGAAAAAAGCAGATCGTATGACGCCTCCTCGCCCTCCTTGTTGACCTCAAACAAGTAATAAATCTTTTTCATAGGTTTAATGATATACATCAAATCAATAAATATCCGGTGAGTAGGCTTTTTTGTGAAAATACAACGGGTAGAAAATTGACTTTAAATTAGGTACTCTCCTTTTGATGACAAATAATATGACTTATTTATCTCTTTCAAAGACCTTTGGGTAGCATGATTCATTTTCTTTTTGATGAACAAAAGGTACTTTGTAGTGACTCTTCCAATTCAATAATACTATATCTGCACTTAGGGCCGATCATCAGATCATTCTTGAATCCACGAGTTGAAATATTTAACTTTATCATATGAGAATTATTTGCTCGCTTGCTACACTACTGCTTTCTTTCTTCAGCCTTGGTCAACCATTTTTGATAAGTGGAAATGTCTCTATTTCTATGAAGGAGGGCTCACTTAAAAGTACATTCATGATTTCAAAGATTCCTAGACAGGCTGGTGACCTTCGGTTTTTACTACATGAAGAGATAGAAGTTTTGGAAGTGAATCTTAATGGCAAAGTCGTTATATACGAAAAAACACGTACCGAATGCTTTGATTGTCAGGAGTATTTGATCAAAGTCAATCAAATATCGATCACAGATAAATTGTCTATTTCCACCAATATGCATTTTAAGAATTATGATAAAGGATATAAAAAGGACTATAAAGGTAAGATTATCAGCAATTTCGGAATTCTTCGAGCCAGTGAGCAATCGAAATGGTATCCTATGATCGTTTCTACCACCGGTGCTCAACCGCTCGTTTTAAGTAAGACGCTATATGATTATGATCTCCAGGTTGACTGCAAGGATTGCAAGCAGATATATGTTGGGCAGGGTTCTCCGAAGAAAAGTGGTCAATTTAAAGGTGAGCAAGCACTGGAAGCTATTGTGCTTATCGCTGGTGACTTTGGCTCCAAAAAAACAGATTTTGCCCATTATATTAATGTAAGTAATGAGCAATCAAGGATGGAATTGGATGGGCTTTTCGAAAAGATCATATTGTTTTATGAAGCCTTTACGGGTTTTGAACTGCCAACCAATTTTGTGTATGCACAATTGCCTTCGGCCAACAAAGATTGGGGTGGTTTTATGTCTTATCCGACCATTGTGAACGTCAGCAAAACGATCGAGAAGGAAAAGTTGCCTGCGTACTTATCGCATGAAGTTGCCCATTATTTGTTTGGAGATGTTTATAAACCAGCAGGGCCACTTTACTGGTTTTATCTAGAGTCATTCGCAGAGTACATGTCGTACAAATATATGTTGTCGGTAGATCAGGAGTTGATTCGTGAGGACTATGAGGAGCTAGCTGGAGAGATTGATTTTGTACGACTGGATCAAGTCAATAGTTATGAGGAAGTGACGAGCCAGCATCGCTATACCACTGGAGCATTTCAGCTTTTGGCGATAAATAGACGAATCGGCGATGAGAAAATGCTTGAGTTGATTGATCGCATTTTTGAGACACTTACCGGAGAAGCTAATGGCTATCAGGTATTGATCCAAAGTATGCAAGACATAGGCATTAAAGAAAAGGTGATCACGTCGATAGAAAAAGAGCTGATCCAATCATTTGACCTCAATCAATATGAATTTGTGGCAAGATCTTTTGCTCGACCTGACTGACAGTAAGCCTTACTTACTGCCAATAAATGGCAAAGTCGAGCGGTTATTGAAAGCATGAATGGAGCAAAAAACGCCAAGTACTACAATCCCTCCAATGGCTGTATAGGCAATGCTCGGATGGAGGTCCATTTGTTTTGAAACGATGGCATATAGTCCCCAAATACCCACAAGTGCCGATTCTCGAAGATTACGGGTGGCTATTAGGAATACATAGACGATGACTGCTACAACGATCATGATGATCGTCCAAGTGACTTCACCGAATAAAAACTGCCAATTGATGCTCACCAACCAAGCGGAAATATTTGCAACAGTGGCCAGCACAATCCAGCCGTAATAAATGGCTATTGGCCACCATGTCCATCCAATGATTTTCATTGGGGCATCCCATTTTTCCATGTTGAGACGGATAACTAAAATAGTCAGTGAGGTTAAAAGCAAAAGCATAATGATGACCGATAATCCGGGCATTTCGCTCAGCCAAATGATGGTCCATAAGCCATTTAATATGTTGGTCGCAGCAAACCAGATTCCCGCTTGTTGCACTTCGGTTGTTTTGCCTTTTGCTACTTGCACCCATTGGTTGATGACGAAGGCAAATAAACCTAAAAAAATTATCCCCCAAATGGAAAAAGCATAACTGGCTGGGGTAAAAAGATTATCATATTGTCGGCTTATTTGTCCGACGGTATTCCCGTTCATGGCACCAGAGTTTGCCCAATAGTTTGCCCAGAGCGTAAAAGCTAAAGTAACGGTATTAAGTAGCGCAAGTAATACCGGATTTGTGAATGTTTTTTGAGCCATGCATTTCTAACTGATCAACGACTTTTTAGTTGCATTCGTTGATGCTAAAAGAGCTGTAGATGTTCTAAAATAGGCTCTGGAAACTTGGTGATGATTGTGTCAACATGTGATGAAATTTTCCTTTTTAGTACTTTCTTATTTTTCCTTTCGGAGGCTAGCATGGCAGCACAGCCTAATAATATTGGTGTACTAGATAAGGGGATTACATAACATTTAACTATTTATGAGAGAGCTGATGATATACTAAGTGCTCAATTCAAGTTTAAGGGTTCGTCACCGAATCTATGAGATCGCAATCCGAAAAAGACCATCTGGATTAAATTTTCATAGACCACTTCAAAACGGGAGTTGTCGATTTTTGATTTTATTCGACAGGATTATATTGACCTTTATTTCCTTTTGACGATTCCATAATAAGTCATTCGCAGACTGGCTTGTACTTAAGTCAAGCGAAAACAATCCTTTACCCTCGTGTGGGGAAGTCAATCGTGTATCAATTACACATCGGATTTGGATTTTCCATTGGCTGTTTTTGAAAGCTGATCATCCAGTTTAAGGAGAGATTCTTGCCTAATGCAACAAGCTAAATGTAGGAGTCCGTCGATTTGCGACCATATTACTATCTTTATTATATGATAGAAAAATTGATGGTGTTTTTTCAGCGGTCTAAAGAAGAAGTAAAAGGTCAAAATCCTGAAGGATTATGTCCTAACTGTTGGGGTAATCAAGAATATGACAACACCATTCGTGACTTATATAAAGACAAACAAATAGATGTAAATAACCATAATCAACATCATGCATTCATTCAGGATTTCGTCATGAACCATGTTGATGGTATTACCTTGAGGAAAGGTGACTCAGGGCTCGTTTGTCCAACTTGCCATGTCAAAGCGCCCCGATAGCCACTGATGAATCGGAATTTACGCTTATTGATCATTGTTGCTAGCTCCTTAATAATCGGTTTGTTCTTTATGATCACACCAGATATTCCTTTGGAGGAGTTGAAAAAAAACTATACAAACGAAGTATCGTCCTTCATTTCTTTAAGCGGAATGGATGTTCATTATCGAGATGAAGGAGCGGGTCCGCTCATAGTTTTGATCCATGGAACTGCGTCCTCCTTACATACTTGGGATGCTTGGACAGAAGAATTGAAAAAGGACTACCGAGTGATCCGCTTCGATTTGCCAGCATTTGGCCTGACAGGTCCTCATCCTGATCGGGATTATCGAGTGGCTGCTTACACGGAAATTTTGGATCAGCTTTTAAAAAGTCTCGCCCTTGATTCGGTTATTTTAGCCGGAAATTCTTTAGGTGGGAGGATTGCTTGGCAGTATGCCGCAGAGCATCCACAGATGGTATCCAAGCTCGTGTTGATAGATGCCAGTGGATTTCCTACGGAAAAAGGGCTCCCTTGGATTTTTGGCCTAGCCAGAGTACCAGTGCTCAACAGGTTAATCTCTAAAATCACTCCTCGTTCGATCATTGAGAAAAACGTCAAAGAAGTATATTTTGATGATACTAAAGTTTCTGAAGAGTTGATCGACAGGTATTATCATTTTGCGCTACGCGAAGGCAATAGGCAAGCATTTATTGATCGTGCTCAGCTGGATCTTAAAGGTGATATCAACATTTTAAGAAAGATTAAAATTCCGACGTTAATCATTTGGGGAAGAAACGATGAGTGGATTCCTGTCGAGCATTTGGAGAAGTTCAAGAGTGCTATACCTAACACGAAAGCATTTATCATTGAAAATTCTGGACACGTGCCGATGGAAGAAAATCCAGTGGAGACTTTAGAGATCCTTACTACCCAGTTTCTCAACGAGTGATAGTGGCGACTGTCTATTTGCTGTATCTGCCCCATGAACTATATATACAAAACTGACGAAGATATTTACTTTGAAATATTCGTCAGCTTCGTAGTTTAGGTTATTTGATTGTAGCCTTTATCTGAGGTTAGGTGATCGAAAAGTCTACGTTAATCAAGAGAATGAATTCAAAAGGCAGTTGAAACTACTTAGCCATTTGATCTAGTTCCTCTTGCGAGAAGTCAGTAGGTCGTCCTAGGTATTCGTATTTCGCAATTTCCTCTTTCATTTCGTCAAGCGTAATTCCTACGCGCTGATAAGCAGGTCCTCCCAGCGGCAAGTGTACGGGTGGCTTTTCTAGTTTTGTGACGTCAAACATCGCTTGAGCTGCTTTTTTTGGATCTCCAACCTGACTTCCACTCACTCCCTGGATTGACTCCATATTTTTCTTAGCAGTATCTTTATACTCTTCAATTTGTGACTCATTGAAGGTGGCTGATCTTCCTGCCCAGTCTGTTCTGAAAGGTCCTGGTTCTATATTGGTAACATGAATACCGATGTGGCGGGTTTCCGCTGCAAGTGCCTCGCCGATTCCCTCAAGAGCGAATTTGCTGCCATTGTATATTCCGACCCCTGGAAACCCTTTCAAGCCAGCGATGGAAGTGATATTAAGAATATTTCCACTTTTTTGTCTACGCATAAATGGCAAGGCCAATTTCATCATACGAACACAACCAAAGACATTTACATCAAATTGGCGTTGGATTTCTGCTTCCTCTGTTTCTTCGATGGAACCCATAGAGCCATATCCGGCATTGTTTACGAGTACATCTAGCTGACCATATTTGGCTTCAATCATGGCTGCTGCTTCATCAATTGACTGTTGATTTTGAACATCAAGGACGATCCCTTTTACTAAATCTGGGTTTATTGATTCTAAATCTCCTATTTGTTCTTTTTTTCGAACCGTACCCAGTGCTATTTCTCCATTTGCTGCTACAATTTTCACCAGTTCACGGCCAAAACCTGTGGAGCACCCAGTGATTAACCAAACTCTTTTATCCATTTTTATTCTTTATTTTTTGTAATTGGAAAAATATTTTCTCCCAGTATTATTTCTAGTCTACCATTTGATAATTATGAATTTTCTACTAATTAGGAGATTAATTGTTTGTATTTAAAATAAAGATGCTGAACTATTTAATAAGCAGCATGTATTTGTAAATCTAACTTTCAATATTTAGTTTTCAAAAATGACTGTCTTTTGTGTCATAGATAAATTTAAAAATCATTAATTGATAATGCGTTAAATCGCAGCATCTCATAGTAAATTCAACACTTATTAAACTTTAGACCTTATGTCTCCAAAAGAGGACAAGCCGTTAGACAACTTATTATGGTATAAAGATGCCATCATTTACGAATTACACATCAAAGCATTTATGGATGCTAATAATGATGGGATTGGTGATTTTAAGGGGCTACTTTCTAAACTTGATTATTTGGAGGATTTAGGAGTTACGGCGATATGGCTCTTGCCATTTTACCCATCTCCGCTACGAGACGATGGCTATGATATACAGGATTATTACAGTATCAACACTAATTACGGCCACATAAAAGATTTTAAAAAGTTTGTTCATGCGGCGCATGAGCGAAATTTAAAAGTAATTACGGAACTCGTCATCAATCACACTTCTGATCAGCATCCTTGGTTCCAAAGAGCAAGAAAAGCACCACAGGGATCTGTAGAACGCGATTATTATGTATGGTCAGATGATCCGAATAAGTATAAAGGGGTAAGGATTATTTTTCAAGATTATGAAGCAAGTAATTGGGCTTATGATGACGTAGCGGGGCAGTATTATTGGCATAGGTTTTTTCATCATCAGCCTGATCTTAACTACGACAATCCTAAAGTACAGGAAGAAGTTTTTAAGATAATAGATTATTGGAGTGCCATGGGCGTAGATGGATTTCGCTTAGATGCAGTGCCATATTTATATCAAAGGGAAGGTACTAATTGTGAAAATCTACCCGAGACACATGTATTTCTGAAAAAGCTACGAGCACATGTAGATGCGAATTTCCCAGGAACAATGCTCTTGGCAGAGGCGAATATGTGGCCTGAAGATTCGGCTTCATACTTCGGAGATGGCGATGAATGTCATATGAATTATCATTTTCCGATAATGCCGCGGATGTTCATGGCCATGCGAATGGAAGACCGGTATCCTATTACGGATATTTTTGATCAAACTCCGGAAATACCTGACAATAGCCAGTGGGCTATTTTCCTTCGAAATCACGATGAGTTGACCTTGGAAATGGTCACTGATGAGGAGCGAGATTACATGTATAAAGTATATGCGAAAAACCCGAAAGCAAGAGTGAATCTTGGTTTAAGGCGAAGACTTGCCCCGCTGATGGATAATAACAGAAACAAAATTGAGCTGATTAATACCTTGCTTTATTCCCTGCCTGGAACGCCTGTTATTTATTATGGAGATGAGATAGGAATGGGAGATAACTTTTATTTAGGCGATAGAGATGGCGTACGAACACCCATGCAATGGTCTCCTGACAGGAACGCGGGTTTTTCAAAAGCTAACCCACAAGAGCTCTACCTACCTACAATACTAGACCCAGAGCATCATTACGAATCAGTGAACGTAGAAACGCAGCAGTCTAATCCATATTCTTTGCTTTCGTGGACTAAGCGCATCATTAACATGCGTAAGAAATACAAAGCTTTCAGTCGGGGGGATTTACAATTTATCCAGTCGGAAAACGCGAAAGTGCTGTCTTTTAGTAGAACCTATGAAGAGCAAACAATCCTTGTTGTCGTCAACCTTTCGAGATATACGCAGGCAGTTGAATTGGATTTAGGCCAGTTTCACGGATACACGCCTATAGAAGTTTTTAGTAAGAATGAATTTCCGATAATATCTGAAAATAAGGATTATTTCTTCACATTAAGTCCACATGCCTATCATTGGTTTGAGTTGAGGTCAGACAATATATTGATGGATAACTCCCACGACAGCCATTTGAGTATTTCGTCATTGGATGATTTGAAACTCAAGAAAGTATGGGCTGAGATGGAACAACAATATATTATTCCATATATCACGGATAGTAATTGGTACAAAGGCAGCAACAAAATACTATCTACCAATATAAAAGAATGGATTCCTCTCGAAGGAATGGAAAATGATGCGATCATCGCTATCGTAGAGTTAAAATATCAAAGTGGCTTGCCGGATTTATATCAAGTGGGTTTATCATTTGGAGCTAAGGGAGAGAATAATGTGACCTTGAATTATCCCAAGGCCATCATCGCTAACGCTGTTTTAAATGGGACCACAGGTTATATATATGATGCCTTCTTCGATAGCAATGTTCAGGAGAATCTTTTCAGAGCTATCGGAACAAAGAAAAAAATCAAACTAAAAAAATCAACCGTTGGATTTTTTGATGAGAAAAAGGAGATAAGTAAATACCTCAAGGATAAAAAAGAGATCAAGCCTAGGATGTTAATGTCAAGGAAATCCAACACGTCTATTCTCATTAACAACGATTTTTATTTCAAAATATATCGTCGATTAGATGTGGCGATCAACCCTGACTTAGAAGTAGTTCGCTTTATGAGTACGAAAAGTACTTTTAACAATATACCAGACCTCAAAGGAACTATACAGCTCGAATACTCATCGGATCAATCCATCGTCCTTGGTATTTTGCAATCAGCTGTGGATTATCAAACAGATATGTGGACATATCTACTAGATGCGGCAAAACGTTATAGTGAGAGAATAGAAATGGCCGGTGAGAATGACAAAAAGAACCTCTTGAGTTCAAGTCAAGCATATAGTTTCTACGGTCAAAATCCTGATTTAAAGAGTAGTGAATTGGTTGGACTGGTGACTATCGATAATGTACAACTTTTAGGAAAGCGAACAGCAGAATTTCATTTGGCACTTAATGATAGAAAAGAGGTGAGCCATTTTGAATCCGAATCATTTTCTATTCATTATCAGCGGTCATTGTACTCATCATTTCAGTCGTTGGTAAGAGAAGCATTCCAAAAATTATCAAAACTACGCACGATATTGCCATCATATGTATCCTCGCATATAACAAATGTATTACCTATGAACAATGATGTTCTTGCTATGATGAGGACGATTTATGATGAAAAAATGGATACCGAGAAAATACGAATTCATGGTGATTTTCATTTAAGGCAGGTGCTTCATACTGGTCAGGATTTTGTTTTTATAGATTTTGAAGGCGAATCAGATAAAAGCTATAGTGAGAGGAGACTGAAGAAATCATCATTGCGCGATATCGCAGGAATGATCAATTCTATGCACCGCGTAGTTTTTGAAAGTGTTTTTGAAAGTGAAGTGGTACAGCCCATCAAATTTGAACAAGCAAGGAAGTGGGCTGATGTCTGGTTTAATTTTGTGTCAAAAGCATTTTTGAAAGAATACTTTGATACAGTCGGAGACAGTAATTTGATTCCTACAACCGATGAGCAACGACTTAAACTCTTGAATATTTTCTTAATGGAAAGGGCTATTATAGAGCTTATTGCCGAACTAAAAAAGCCTTCAGATCATCTAGTTATTCCTTTATTACTCATTGAAAGGTTGATGAAAGAAAATTTAGTATAATCCAAAAAATCAAAGACCTGGGGAATAAGTATCAATGCACTATTTTTCTGGTCTTCGGTTTTAGTCATAAGATGTTCATCATCTTTCGCTTCCGAAAACAAGCAACAGAGGGATAAAGTAAGCTTTTAGAAGGATAATACCGGAGTATAAAAAGTGTTAGAGCAGCTGGCGTCTATTTTAAGATGTCGCACTGCTTTATATATCACATGCTTTACAAGAGGATTTTTTAACCCTAAACATACCCAAAGGTTTTGCTTCAAGGATCGTTGGTTTAAGAAAGACTTTCCTGTTTCTATCTATAGACTAAGGATATATTTGACTGCTTCGAGTAAATCAGGGGCTACAAAATCCGCCATTTTATCGTCATTACCATCTACCTGAATTGTTTTTAATCCCATTTTTATAGCAGGAGTAAGGTCTCGTGGTTTATCTCCAATCATCCAGGACTTACTCACATCCACATCAAATTTGGAAATCGCTTTTTCGAACATCAATGTGCCAGGTTTTCTTGACAATGATTTAGAAACGCTTTCATGCCAAGGCGAATAATAGATTTTGTCTATTTGATGATTGACTTGTTCTTGTAAGTAGTCGTGGCACACTTGCATGTCTTCTTTGGTGTAAATGCCCTTGGCTATCCCAGATTGGTTAGTCACAACAACAATGATATATCCGTTTTTCTTTATCAGATTGATAGCCTCAATTACTCCGGGCAAAATAAAAAACTTATCCAACGAGTAGGCATAATCAACAAAATCCTTGTTAATCACTCCATCACGATCTAAAAACATAGCCTTGTTCATTCTTCGAAGTTATGAAAGAATAATATTTACGTTCCAACCATTCTTTGCGTTTGGCACTCTTTATGTAGGAAATGGCCATTAGACCATTTATTTTACAACATAGGCTTAAGTTGGTATAGCTCATTAAAACTCCCTAGATATGAAACACTCCCTATTACTACTGCTCACAATCGCCATATTTTTCACTTCATGTAATGATGATTTTGGTACCAAAAGTATTACTTACACGAAGGCAACAGCCACTTACGGTGATTTGGATGAGATTAGAAATGCGCCTTTGGTGCAATTAGCGCAAAGCATCGTCGACCCAGGAAAAGTATATATCACAGAGGAGATTTTACTTATTGGTGAGGAAGGTAGCGGTATTCATGTTTATGATAATTCGAACCCAGAAAACCCACAGAAAAAGATTTTTATAAATATTCCTTCAAATAGAGAGTTCTATGTGCAGGGCGATTTTCTCTTCGCAGAAAGCATGTACGATATGCTTAAAATAGATATTTCTAATCCTTTTCAGCCCTCACTTGTAACAAGGGTTGAGAATGCATTTGCTTCTCCAGTTTATAATGATTTTAATCTTGCCGTAATTGGTTTTGATTACAAGGAGGTCACGGAAGAGGCGGAAATAAATAGTCCACTTTTTCAAGAACAATGGAATGATAATGGCGTTTTCTATTTTGACTTTAGAGAATCCTTAATTCCCCCTTCTGCTGTCCCATCATCTTTTGCCGGAAACAATAACGGAGGTATCGGTTCAGTTAACAGAATCGCTTATTCGAAAAACAACATATACGCAATAAGTAGAAGTAATCTTTTGGTTTTTAATGATTTGGGAACATTTTCCCTAACTCAAAACATGCAGTTTGCAGGGACTGAAATGGAAACTATCTATCCATTAGGTGATAAATTGTTTATTGGAAGCAGAAATTCCATGACTATTTATGACATCTCAGATGCGGATAATCCTGCCTATGAGTCAAACTTCTGGCATGAAAATTCATGTGATCCGGTATTCCCAGAAAGTGAAAGTACCGCTTATCTCACATTACGAACTGGAGATTTTGCTGAGTGTCCGGGAGATCAAAATGAACTTACCGTATTAGATATTTCGGATTCATGGTCTATTCGGCCAATACAAACCATCGCCATGGAAAGTCCATATGGTATGACCATGATAGGGGATAGATTATATGTAGGTGAAGGAAAAAGAGGATTAAAAATATTTGACGCAACAAATAGACGCAACTTGGTCTTAGAGCACTTTGATAGATCAGTAGAAGCCTACGATGTAATAGCTCATCCAACCAAACCAAATCTATTATTAATTGCTGGACCAAATGGTTTCAGTCAGTATAATAAGCAAGGGAATAAACTAGAGCTATTGAGTAATATATCTCTTTGATTATAACTGTATGAAAGGTATTTGCTTAGGACTTGTTTTGAACATCTGTTGGGTGTTTGGAGCAAGTTCACAAGAATTTGGTTTTGGTGATGTAGATATAGAAAGTGCGGTTGTTCAGACGTACGACGGGTCTATTTATAAAGGATATGTTCTTGGTAGATCGGAGTTCGAGTTGCAAATGCTTCTTCCCACGATGGATACGATCAATGTACATGAGGTATTAATTCACCGCATGAGATCATCTAATGATTACGATCTTTATAAAAAGGGACGCTTTTACCCTAAAAAAGGGTTTTACGGATCACTTTTTTTTAATTCAAACTATACAGGTTCTGGCAGAGGAAGTAATGGGCTAAATGCACAACTCGTATATCAACCTTCAAAGAAATATGCTTACGGTCTTTCTGGTGGCTTTCAAGCAAATGGGCTAAATCTTAATGGGGAATGGGATTGGCAGACGTACACTTTTTGGCAGTTTGATTTATATGGCAAATACAATCTGTCGAGAAATTCAAGTAGGTTTTATACAGACCTTAAACTTGG
>JBLIIJ010000112.1:0-11519 GCA_047635055.1 Cyclobacteriaceae bacterium
GAAATTAATTTTCAGTTACTTTTGGAGAAATTCAAAATTATGAGTGGTCCAATTACCCAATTTATTGAAAAGCATTATAAACATTTCAACGCGGCAGCACTTGTGGATGCTGCAAAAGCATATAAAATTCATGTCGAATCAGGTAAAAAAATGCTTGTTTCTTTGGCAGGTGCTATGAGTACGGCAGAGTTGGGAATATCGCTCTCTGAGATGATTAGGAATAATAAAATTGATATTATTTCATGTACTGGAGCAAACCTCGAAGAAGACATCATGAATTTGGTTGCGCATAGTCACTATAAAAGAATCCCAAACTATCGTGATTTAACACCAGCAGAAGAGAGAGAATTGCTCGATCAAGGTTTAAATAGGGTGACCGATACTTGTATACCAGAAGAGGAAGCATTTAGAAGAATTCAAGAACATATTTTTAAAATATGGAAGGATGCGGAAACGAAAGGTGAGCGATATTTTCCACATGAGTTCATTTACAAGCTTCTTGATTCTGGAATGTTAGATGAATATTTCGAGATTGATCCAAAAAATAGCTGGATGTTAGCGGCGAGAGATAAAAATTTACCTCTTATTGTACCAGGTTGGGAGGATTCTACCTTGGGTAATATTTTTGCTTCTTATTGTGTGAAAGGTGAGCTCAATCCGTCCACAATGAAATCAGGAATTGAGTACATGACTTTTCTTGCAGGATGGTACACGGAGAACGCAGGAGAAGAAGGTGTTGGTTTTTTTCAAATAGGAGGCGGTATCGCGGGTGATTTTCCGATTTGTGTTGTCCCAATGTTGTATCAAGATTTAGAAAGAGTAGATACCCCATTTTGGAGTTACTTTTGCCAAATTTCCGATTCAACGACGAGTTATGGTAGCTATAGTGGGGCTGTTCCGAATGAAAAAATTACGTGGGGAAAATTAGACATTGATACGCCTAAATTTATCGTTGAGTCTGACGCAACAATAGTTGCCCCATTAATTTTTGGCTATGTTTTGGAGTGGTAAATTATTCAATTTTTGGGCTAAGTTCTCCGCGCATAAATTGATTGTACTCCTGACACGTAAGAAATGACTCACCTAAGGAATAAGGACATGTTTGAAACCTATTATCAAACGGTCCTTTTTTTATGATTACGCCATTGCCGTGGCATACTGGGCAGATCATTTTTTCTAGCCCACCACATTCATATTCTCCTCCTGATAAGTCTGCTTCTATTTGCTCAGCTTTCTTTCTGCTAATCACTAGAAACTGTTCTTCTGCTAATTGAAGATACTTTACAGATGCGTTATAAAATCGCCCTTTTGTTCCTTTCAGTTGAATATATTTATTAAGCCAATTGATACCTTGCTTGTATTTTTTAACATGAAAACTATTTCTCCCAAAATAATAAGCCATGTCTGAGGGAAGCGTCTCCATCCCCTGCATGACCTCATAGAACATTTTATCCGCATTTTCATAATTACCTTGCTCCATTAGATCCACGGCTAAGTCCATTTTGCGAGATAGTTCACCATCTTTTATTTCCTGGCCAAATGAATTAACCCTAATGCCAAGTGATATTAGGAGGAACAAATAAAGAATTTTACCTTTTGCTATCATTTTATAATCGATACTAACTTTTGCCATAAAGATACTCCACGCTAAGTTTGTGGCTAGAAAAAAAAACGTTAATAATTATTAAGTGTTTTACTGGCAATAATATTTATCGATGACGTTTCAATAGAAAAATAAATATGAAAAAAACGATTTTAGTAATTTGGGTTCTATTTGGTGTGAGTACTTTGTCTTTCGCTCAAACTTCAAAGGACGTTAATAGGGAAAAGGTGCCTGAATTGCAGAATAAATCATCAAAGAAGAAGAAAAAAAAAGGATTTAAGCTATTCAAGAAGAAGCAACTAACAGACAGAGAACAGCACGAGGCTTTTAGAGAGAAAATTGCAGCGAATCAAAAACAAAAAGCTAAGGATCTTAAAAAGGCTGACAAACCTCAGTATACTGACCCACTATACTTTGGGCATAAAAGACCTCCAAAGAAAAGGAAAAACAACAAAAAGAAATTTTGTAAGGAATGCGGACTATCCCACTAGTAACTACGCTGAAACAAGCATCTTTTTACGGTTAAACTCGACTTTTGAGTATGCAAGAAGCGTTCTTTTGATTGTGTAGAAAAGAAATCTGTTATTAACTCCTTTTTCCTGTAATACAGATGCTTTAAGAATAGCACGATAAATTGCTTTTTGAGAGCACAAAATGTTGCAATATTCTTCAAACGCTAATATCCATCGTTCTGCATACACTTCATAATGGCTTCTGCCATCCCAAATGATTTCTAATTGATTATCACCTTTTTTCAAGCGGTATATTGCTGATAAAATCTCATATGGTTCCTTGAGGAATTGTTCATCAAATTTTTCTATGGATTTTAGGCGCAATATGAAATCATCCTCAAGACCCAAGGGGTTCTCAAGTCTATTGTAAGCGTCTATAGCTGACTGGATCCATAGTTTGACTAACTGTGGTTCTACAAAGCCTTGGGCGGCTCTTAGGATTGAATTTTTATCCTGATCGAAATATTTATCTTGATAATCCATAAAAAAAGGAACCCAAAAATGGATTCCTTATAATTATTCAAATTTTATACTCTTTTACTTGTTGAATGCGAAAGACCAATCACCGTCAAATGTACGGCCTCCAGCATCGGGTATAGTAAAACCTAATGTTAAAGCAGTAGCCGAAATGCCTGCAGTCATCTCAACACCATCGCTTCGCATAATTGTCGTAACATCAGGAGCACCTGCCGCTCCACCAAAAGTCCAAGTGCCAGAAGAAGGCCATACGTCAGCTGCGCCATCGTTTGTAGGTGCACCAGACGAACTAAACGTTCCTTGATCTGTATCCACGTTGTAGCTCATGGTTATACTAAAACCTTCCCATTCTTCACGGGTACCACCATCAACAGAAACACCGTTTTCATTAAATGTTCCTGAAGCTAATACACCTTGGGCATCACGAGTGTCGATATCGACAGGGTCTGAACCACCGCAAGAAATGAAAATAGAGAGAGAGAGAAAAACTAAGGTTGTGAGTAGTTGTGTTGTTTTTTTCATAATTGTTATACGTGTAATATTATGCTAACGTGTCAAAAATAGAACATTTTGAATACTTAACCTAATACCAGAAGATAGATTGTTTGATTTCTTAAATAACTTCAAAAAATTGAATTAATTGTGCATTCATTTAAATTTTTCCATTTTAATTATTTGACTAGCGTTTTCGTATTCTAGTAATTGATTAGAGGCAATAATAATATTTTGGTTAGTGATATTTTGAATTTCTTCTTTGTACCAATTGATGCCTTCATCATCCAAATTAGCAGTCGGCTCATCAAGGAATAAGACCTTTGATTCAAAGAAAAAGGCTAGAATAAGTTTAACTCGTTGTTTCATTCCGCTGGAATACATACTTATTTGCTTATTCGCTGATTTTGTAAGTTGAGACTTCTCCAGCATTTGAGCATTTGAGCAAGTGGCTTTTTTAAATTGAGCATGAAAATTTAAGAGTTCGATCAATGTAAATTCTTCAATTAATTCAAAATAGGGTGCTGTATAGCTGAAGTGCAATTGCAGTTCGTCAAACTGGGGATTGTATTTCACCAACCCTGCACTGGGACTCAAATAACCTGCTATAATTTGCATCAGTGTTGATTTTCCTGATCCGTTTGCACCTGTTATGGCGATGCATGATTTGGAAGGGATTTCGACAGAGAGATTTTTAAAAACCCATTGTTTATTATACTTTTTACCAACTTTCTCTAAGACAATGTCCACTATATAATGCCTTTAATTATCCCTTTATCGCTCTCTTTAATGAAATCGAGAATTGATTTTTTGTATTCCGAGTTGTCTATTTCTGATATTATTTGCTCAACTCCAATAGTCACGTTTTTATTATGAATGAATAGCACGCGATAGATGTCTTCAATATGTCTAATGCTTTCATTTAGGAATTCATGTCTTTTTAGGCCAATAGTATTCACACCAATATAAGAGAGCGGTTCTCTAGCGGCTTTCACATATGGAGGCACGTTTTTGCGAACCAATGATGCACCAGCAACAAAGGCATGGTCACCAATATTAACAAATTGCTGAACGGCTACTAAACCTTCAAGAACCACAAAATTGCCAACTGTAACATGTCCAGCTATGGAACAGGAATTAGCAATTATAACATTGTTTCCGATGTAGGAATCATGACCTATGTGAACATAGGCCATGATAAGACAATTTTTTCCTACGGATGTTATTTTACGCGCTTTTGTTGCACGATGAATCGTTACACATTCTCGAATGGTGGTGTTGTCGCCAATGATCACTTTGGTATATTCACCTTCAAACTTTAAATCTTGAGGGATGGCACCAATAACTGCTCCTGGGAATATTTTGCAATTTTTCCCGATTCTTGTACCAGGGAAAATGGTCACATTTGATCCTATCCAGCTCCCTTCGCCGATTTCCACATCTTCATATATCGTAGTAAAGGGCTCAACTTGAACACTATCAGCGAGACTGGCGTCTTGATGAATAAAGACCAATTGTTGCATTTATATATCCTTACGAACAATACTTGCCGTCATGATACCTTCGCAAACGAGGTTGTTTCCCACGTATGCAGAACCTTTCATTTTGGCAAATCCTCTACGAATTGGTTGAAGTAGTTCACATCTCATGACTAATGTATCTCCAGGAACAACCATTTTCCTAAATTTAAAAGACTCAACACCCAAAAAGTATGTCCAATAGTTTTCTGGATCAGGAACAGTATTTAGTACTAATACGCCACCAATTTGAGCCATGGCTTCAATTTGTAGAACGCCGGGCATCACTGGGTTACCAGGGAAATGGCCTTGGAAGAATGGTTCGTTTATCGTAACATTTTTAACACCAGCAACTTGTTCCTCGTCCAAATGGAAAATTTTGTCAACAAATAAAAATGGATATCTATGAGGAAGTATTTTTTGAATTTTATTGATATCTAATACCGCTGGAACTTTAGGATCATAGATCGGAACATTTGATTTAGTTGTCTCCTGCATGAGCTTTTTGATCATTTTAGCAAAGCCAATATTTGCTTCGTGACCTGGTCTTGCAGCGAGAATTTGTGCTTTTATAGGTCTTCCAATTAAGGCAAGATCACCAAGAAGATCTAAAAGCTTATGTTTTCCTGGTTCGTTTTTATATCTAAGCTCTGTATTATTCAATATGCCTGAATCGGAGGTTTTGATATTCTTTTTACCAAGTAGGTCAGCAAGTCTTTTTAGCTCGATATCATCTATTTCTTTATCAACGATAACTACCGCATTGCTTAAATCGCCACCCTTAATTAAATTTTTGTTGTAGAGATCTTCTACTTCATGCAAAAAACAGAATGTTCTTGCATTTGAAATAGACTCAGTAAAATCCTCAATCTTATTGAGTGTGGCGTGTTGACTTCCTAAAACTCGAGAGTTGTAGTCAATCATGACTGTCAACCTGTAGTCGTCAAGCGGTAAGGCAGTAATTTCTACGTTTTTATCTTTGTCCTGATAAAAAACGCTTTCTGGGATTTCAAAAAAGTTGCGCTGTGCATTTTGTTCTTCTAACCCAATGGACTCTATGGCCTCTATAAAATCTTTAGCACTTCCATCCATGATAGGAACTTCTGGGCCGTTTAATTGAATTAATGCATTATCGATTTCAAGGCCGACTAACGCAGCTAGAATATGTTCGACAGTATTAATTTTAGCCCCATTTTGTTGCAAAGTGGTCCCACGGCGTACATCGATGACATTATCTACGTCAGCATCGATGGTTGGTTGATCATCTAGGTCGACTCTTTGAAACTTTAATCCAAAATTAGGTTTGGCGGGACATATAGTCATTTTTACTTTTACTCCAGTATGTAGACCAATTCCTGAAACGGAAATGGGTTTTTTGACGGTATGTTGGTAAAATTTCATGAGTCGTGTTTTCCTTGGTGTAAATTTAGAATTTTTTCTTCAAGTAATTCGACTTGCTTAAGAAGCTCAGGCAGTCTTTTAAATATCGTATAGGATCGAACATAATTATGGTAAGTTAATGCCGGACTTCCGTAAAGTGCCTGGCCTTCTTTGCTGTTTTTTGTAATTCCTGATTGCGCTTGGATTTTGGTATTATCAGCAAGAGTAATGTGACCAACTAATCCAGCTTGTCCACCAATAATACAGTTTTTGCCTACTTTAGTTGATCCTGAAATACCGGCTTGCGCGGCAATGACCGTGTTCTCACCAATCTCTGTATTATGAGCGAGTTGAATTAGATTGTCAATTTTCACCCCTCTTCTAATAATCGTTGACTCGAAAGTACCACAGTCAATAGTAGTATTTGCTCCAACATCCACATGATCTTCAAGTATTACATTCCCTATTTGTGGGATCGTCTTATAGCTACCATCGTCCTGCGGGGCAAAACCGAAACCGTCAGATCCTAGAACAGCTCCTGCTTGAATCGTGCAATGTTTGCCAATAATTGTTTCGGCATAAACCTTCACGCCTGAATATAGAATGCTGTGATCTCCGATTTGTGAATTATCACCTATATAAACCTGAGGGTATATTTTGACATTATTTCCAACACTTACATTTTCCCCAATATAAGAAAATGCACCAGCATATATTTCACTGCCAAGCGTTGCGGAAGTGGCAATATGACATGGTTGCTCAATGCCAACTTTTTGTTTGACTTTTAGCTTGGCGTAATAATCCAAAAGAATAGTAAAAGATAAATAGGGATCTTTTACTTTAATCAACGCGCAGGGAACCTTGGCGTCAGCATTAAATTGTTCGTTAACTATAACGGCAGATGCTTTGGTTGTGTAGATATGCTTTTTGTACTTTGGATTAGATAAAAAAGATAGTGAACCAGACAAGGCGTTTTCGAGCCCGTGAAGATTGGTTATTTTAATATTTTCATTTCCTATCAATTGACCGTCGATAAGTTTAGCTATCTGAGCTAGATTAAATTCCATATTCGTTCATTCTATTTTCAGGCCTTTTGGGAAACACAAGTAGTATTTTTTTACAATTTTACTCATTGCTTTTATATTTGGTAGGTCACTGGCTTGTGCAACATCGATTAATTCTCCTGACTTTCGAAGGATATTGATGCTTCCACCTTTCGCAACATAAGCGGCATTACTTACTTGGCCTTTCCTTATAAAAAAATCGCTTTCTGATTCTGAAAAAGTATTGAGTTTTGCGAATGCATTCTGATATTTCTTAATCGTTTGTTTCTCTATGGGCTCATTTTCTAATTTTATTTCAAATAACCTTCTATTGAGAATCATAGTACTTAGTGAACTTAAAACAGGGTCACTATGACTTTGCCAAAATTTAATGGATCCCCAAATATCTGTGTCATCTAACATGGTGAATACGCCTAGAATTTCCGGATCATTCTGAAAATCCTCAGGTGTAATATCTCGCTCCAAAAATATAGAGAGTGCCGGAGTAGCCATTACTTCAACTCCTGTACGCGTAAGTTTTTTCGCTCTTGATAGAATGGACACGAGCATCGATTCTGCAGCAATGGAGGTTTTATGCAAATACACTTGCCAATACATCAGTCTTCTTGCATTCAAGAAATTTTCAATGCTATAAATTCCTTTTTCCTCAACAACAAGTTCATCATTATGTACTGTAAGCATTTTAATGATACGTTCTGCGCCAATAGTTCCTTCATATACTCCGGTGAAAAAACTATCCCTTTTCAAATAGTCTAATCTATCGACATCAAGTTGGCTACTTACCAGTTGATGAAAAAAATTACGATGATAGGTGCCAACAAATACTTGCTTAGCCAAAGTCAATTTCCCATCAAACTCTTTATTCAATCTATCAAAAAGCCAAAGAGAAATTTTTTCATGGCTAATGTTTTTAAATAAGCTGAATTCCAAAGTATGAGAAAAGGGGCCATGACCGATATCATGTAAAAGTATGGCAACCATGGCGGCCTCATACTCCGCTTCAAAAATCATGATTCCTTTGTCTCTGAGATTATTAAGCGTTTTTTTCATCAGGTGCATAGCTCCTATGGCATGGTGAAATCTCGTATGGAGCGCGCCTGGATACACGAAATCGGCTACACCCAATTGCTTGATTCTTCTTAATCTTTGAAAAATAGGATGTTCTATAATGTCAAAAATAAGTTCACTCGGTATATTGATGAATCCATATACTGGATCGTTGAGTATTTTCTTTTTATTCAAAAGTATCTTACGGTATGGTTTATGTATAACAGAGCCAAAAATAGCTTATGAATAACTATAAAATCTTATGGGCAGACGATGAAATCGATTTGCTGAAACCGCATATATTATTTCTTAGTAGTAAGGGGTACGAAATCACTCCGGTAAATAGCGGCTCAGATGCTCTGGAAATGATAGATCATCAGCTATTTGATTTGGTATTCCTCGATGAAAATATGCCTGGTATGTCAGGATTGGAGACTTTGAACTACATCAAGGCCACTCATCCTAATCTTCCTGTAGTGATGATTACGAAAAGTGAAGAAGAATATATCATGGAAGAGGCAATAGGAGCTAAGATTGCCGATTATTTGATAAAACCAATTAATCCAAGTCAGATTTTACTCTCAGTAAAAAAGATACTTGATAATAAGAGAATTATTTCAGAGCGTACGAATCTTGGTTACCAACAGAACTTCCAGCAATTAATGATGGAAACTCAAGATATAGATGATTTTAACGGCTGGTCAGCGATCTTCAAAAAACTAGTTTATTGGGATTTGGAAATCGATAATACCGAGGATAAAAGCATGCTAGAAGTACTTAATACACAAAAGTACGAAGCGAATAAAATGTTTTCTAACTACGTTACGAATGAGTACGAAGAGTGGATGAGTAACCCCAATATAGAACGGCCATTAATGTCTCATCAGCTGTTAAAAAAGAAGGTATTTCCAGAACTGGATAGCCATGAAAGTGTATTTTTAATTGTCATTGATAATCTAAGATATGATCAATGGGAAATTCTTGAGCCTGAGATTTCAGCTTTTTTTAATATTGTAGAAAAAGACAACTACTTTTCAATATTGCCTACCACTACAGCATATGCAAGGAATTCACTTTTTGCTGGTATGACACCTTTAGACATTTCCATGAAACATCCTGATTATTGGGTAGGAGAGGACGAGGATGAAGGTAAAAATAAATTTGAAGAAGAACTACTTGGTGTAAACCTTAAGAATTCTAACAGAGATATTAAATACTCCTACAATAAGATAATTAAAACACAAGATGGTAAAAACTTGGTTGACAGGGCCAAAAATCTCTTGAATAATGATCTTAACGCCATTGTTTACAATTTTGTAGATATGTTGTCTCATGCGAGAACCGATATGCAGATGATTAGAGAGTTGGCACCAGATGAGTCTGCTTATCGATCATTGACGAAAAGTTGGTTTTTACATTCTTCTTTATTTGATCTGTTAAAGTTTTTATCCAACGAAAAGGTAAAAGTGGTTATTACTACAGACCATGGCACAATTAGGGTCAAAAGGCCATTCAAAATAATTGGTGATCGTAATACAAATACGAACCTAAGATACAAGCAAGGAAAAAATTTGAATTTTAAAGAAGATGGAGTTTTCTTTAGTCGTAATCCAGAAAATTTGAGACTTCCAAAACTTAATGTGAGTACTTCCTATGCATTTTCAAGAGAAGACTTCTTTTTCGCCTACCCTAATAACTATAATTATTACGTCAATTTCTACAAGGATACCTTTCAGCATGGAGGTATAAGCATGGAGGAAATGATTATTCCGTATGTCATATTAGAACCCAAGTGAAACGATTAATCTCTGATTTGACAGAGTTGGCGACTTTTGCGGAGGAGATAATTGTCGATATTAAAAATACGCCAGTCGTGCTGTTTGAGGGTGAAATGGGCACTGGAAAAACGACATTCATAAAACTAATATGTGAAAAAATGGGTGTTGAAGATAGCATGAGCTCACCCACCTTTTCTATCGTCAATGAATATTTGGATGAATATGGAGAGACTATTTATCACTTCGATTTGTATCGATTGACGTCTTTAAAAGAGGCCATTGACATTGGAATAGAAGAGTATCTTTTTAGTGGAAATGTTTGTTTGATTGAGTGGCCTCAAATAATTGTTGATGAATTGCCTGACCAATACCTGAAAATTAGTATTAATTTAGTCGAAGGAAACAAAAGGGAGATTATCGTTTCAAGTCATGAACGAAAAGAGTAAAAGTGGATTTGCTGAATTAGCAAGAGATCCAAGTCTGTACACACAAGAATCACCAGCGAAGATTGGGAGAAGTAAAAGGTCATTGTCTATTGGCGTTCCAAAAGAAATTTCTTTGCAGGAATCACGGGTGGCGCTAAAACCAGAGTCAGTGGATATTTTAGTCAATAATGATCATGAGATTGTTATTCAGTCAGGGGCGGGTAAAAAGGCCCATTTCAATGATAATGAATACAGTGAGTCAGGAGCCTACATCGCGCAAACTGCCAAAGAGGTTTATCGGTCCGATATTATTGTAAAAGTAGAACCGCCTACAATAGAGGAAATTTCAATGATGAAAGATGGAGCTACTTTAGTATCGGCCTTTCAAACAGGAAAGCAAACGGCGGAATATCTCCATTGTTTAAATCAAAAGAAAATAACCGCTTTAGGTTATGAATTTATTGAAGATAAAGTAGGAGGGCTTCCACTCGTTCGAGCCATGAGTGAGATAGCTGGAAGCACTGTCATGTTAATCGCAGCAGAGCTTTTGAGCAACACTAATGATGGACAAGGCGTTATTCTTGGAGGGATAACTGGAGTTCCACCGACTCAAGTGGTCATTCTTGGGGCTGGTACGGTCAGTGAGTATGCCGCACGAGCAGCGATAGGACTAGGAGTTGATATTCAAATTTTTGATAACCATATCTATAAACTACGAAGGATTAAGCATGCGCTGGGCCATCAAATAAACACCTCAACGATCGATAATGCCACCGTTTTAAGGGCTGTGGCTAATGCTGATGTAGTTATTGGCGCATTAAGAGCCGAAAAAGGAAGAAATAAATGTGTAGTCAGCGAGGAGATGGTTTCTAGCATGAAACCGGGCTCAGTCATTATTGATGTGACGATTGATCAAGGAGGTTGTATAGAGACTTCAGAATTAACAAATCACCGTCAACCAACTTTTAAAAAACATGGCGTAATTCATTATTGCGTCCCAAATATCGCTTCAAGAGTGTCTAGAACTGCTTCATTGGCTATTTCAAATATTTTCACACCGATTTTATTAAACATTGCTGATGCCGGCGGAGTGGATGAAATGATATTTAGTCATCCTTGGTTTATGAAAGGAGTCTACACTTTTAGAGGAAGTATATCCAATGTTCATCTTGCAAGAAAGTTTGGTCTGGCCTATAAAGATTTGAATTTATTGAGAGCCGCTAG
>JBLIIJ010000113.1:0-11425 GCA_047635055.1 Cyclobacteriaceae bacterium
TTTTTGAATAAACAAAGATCTATCCTTCTGGAGCCTGATAATAGAGAGACTAACTGAAGTTGGAAATTCAGTGTCTCTATGAAAATCATCAGCGGAATCCCCTATGCTGTCTGCGAGAAATACGTATATAATTAGCTTGCTATATCGTTATTCATTACAATAAATATATCTGCTTTATTAACCTTAATTTTGTCTACATTTATATAAGATTTAATTCGAATCCAGATCCCTACTAAAAAGTGCTTCATGAAAATATTATTAGTTGACGACCATAAAATAATTCGTAGCATATTGGCCAATTTTTTAAGTGATAAACTTGGAGCCGAGGTGATACAAGGTAATAATGGCATAGAAGGTGTCAATTTATTCAAGAGCGAGGTATTTGATTTAGTGGTCACAGATATACACATGCCCAAAATGGATGGTATCGAAATGGTTAAGCGAATCAGGCTGCTGAATGATGAAATAAAAATTGTGGCCTTATCTATGATGGATGATTCAGTCAGCATTAAACAAATGTTGAAAGTAGGAGCTTCTGCTTATGTGTTAAAAGAAGGGGATACTAATGAATTATTAAAGGCCATAAATTTAGTAATGGAAGGTGGCAAATATTACTCCCCAGCTGTAACTGAGGTTATCATGACAAGTATCTCGCATGGCAGAAAGGAATCTCAAAAAGTAGAGCTTACTAAGCGAGAATTGGAAATCTTGGAATTGATTCTCAAAGAAAAATCAAATGCGGAAATAGCCGAGCAACTCTTCATCAGCCTAAGAACAGTAGAAACCCACAAACACAATATAATAGAGAAAACAGGCTCAAAAAACATAGCAGGACTCGTTAAATTCGCCCTTCGTGAAAAACTTTTTGACAATTTATTCTATTAAGAGATAACTAAACTTACTTCCGTTCCTACTCCCTCCTTACTCTTAATTTTGAGTATTCCGCCAATATTTTTTGCCCGCTCATGCATATTAGTTATTCCAAAGCCATTTTCAGTGCCCTTAGTATTAAATCCCGCTCCATTATCTTTTATTTTCAGACTAAATAACCCGTCAACATTCGCCTCCACGGTTATCTTATTTGCTCCTGAATATTTGATACTATTAGTCAACGACTCTTGAAAAATTCTAAAGATATTGGTGGCCAATTTCATATTATTGAATTCTTTTTTACCCTTCCAGTTCACGACGATCTCTCCCTGAAATACTCTCTTCATTTTCTCTGCTACAAAATTAAAAGAAGCATGTAGGTCTTTGTTTTCGAAAACACTTAAACCTAGATTGTTGATTACCAACCTCGTTTCACGGATCACCTGATTCAACATTTCGTCCACTTCCAAGTTTATTTCCTTTGTTTCTTTATAAGAAAGATCTCCTGATAAAGTCTTATGTAGCATCATTCTAGTCCCTACCAACATCTGCCCTATGCTATCATGAATATCTCTGGACATTCTTAACCGCTCTTTTTCTTGTGCCTCTATTTCTAAGGATTCATTATTCTTCTTTCCTGATATATCAGACAAAATTCCAAATACACGAGTCGATAGGTTTTGTTCGTTTCTCACCAATGAGTTCATAGTTGCCAACATCCATTTCCAGCCTAACTCATCAGAACCCATCTGGACTTCACAATTGAAAGAATCAACCTTACCACTCAGCAAATCATCAATTTTTCTTTGACAAATAAAACGTTGCTCTGGATTAATATAACGGACCAAATCATCGATTTTTTGAATATTCTTCCAAACGTCCCAGTCTCCCATTTTTTCTGGAAATAAAGTCATGATATTCTCCATGTAATCAAACTCGTATGAGATCAAGTGATTCGCCTTCAAGGCAAGATTCAGTTTCTGTAATTGATTCTCAAGCGTCTTTTTTGTCTTGACCTCCTCAGTAACATCCTGCACCGTGCCATAAGCGCCAATAACTTCGTTGTTATCATTTAGCTCAATTTGTGCGTGCTCCTCGACATATCTCACATTACCAATGGCAGTAATTATTTTATGAATCCCATTAAAAGGCTTTTTCTTGACAACACTTTTAGTCAAAGCATTGACAATAAGTTCTCTTACCTCAGGATGGAGATACTTATAATAGGTATCGGCTGTTTCCTTGAATGATTGAGGCTTTTCGTCATAAATATGGTAAATCTCATCGGACAAGTAGCGTTTATCGTTAATGACATCACAATGCCAACTTCCAACCTTCGTTAAGCGCTGAGCCTCTTTTAAGGCATTATTTGCTAATTTCAATTTATGCTCGTAACTCTTTCTCTCCAGAATATCCCTTACCGCTACATGTGCATAAACTATATCTCCTATTTTCGTTTTTCTTGAATTGATTTCAACAGGTATTATTATCCCTTCTTTAGTCTGAAAATAGCTTTCTGAAATCTCATTTGAATCTGGCTCTGCACGTTCCATCCACAAGGCAAACTTATGCTCATCCCAATCAGCATTTATCACATGGAGTTTACTGCCTTCTAATTCCTCTCTTGCATAACCCATCATAATTGTAGCCGCAGTATTTACACTAACAATAACTGATTGCTCGTCAAGTAAATAAATGGCAGCCGCAGCAGACTCGATCAATGCTATATATTTTTGTTCATGAAATACCTGCAACTTTTCTGCCGTTTTTCGATCAGTAATATCAAATACAACACCAAGTACGCCGGCTATTCTCCCGTCCGAATCGTAATATGGGGTTTTCGACGTTTCAACCATTATTTTTTTGTCCGACGACTTGTACTCCAAGTATTCGTCATTTTTCAATGTCTTGCCTGCCCTAACCGCCTTGAGATCATTGGCTCTAAAGAAACTGGCTAATTCCTTGCTCAGAAAATCAAAATCAGTTTTGCCAATGATATCCGCTTCCGCCGCACCAAAGAATTTTTCAAATTCTTTATTACAAGCTAAGTATTTACCATCCAGATCTTTTAACCAAATTAGATCGGGAATTGTATCAAAAACCTCCATAAGCACACTTTTATCGCTACCTACTTTCTCATGAAGCTTACTACTAAACTGAATACTTTTTAGGATAAGTCTTTCTTTTTCAATGATCTCATTTTTTAATTCAAGGTTAACCTTGGCCAGAAACATATCATTTTCCCATCTTTCTCTCTTCCTTCTGTCAATAATGAAGAACATCACTATGCCCATGATAACAATATATAAATTCTGAATATTATCTATTCTGCTCGCTTCCTTAAAGGAAAGGATCTTTGAATAACTCAAAACAAAATTAGACGTCAAGATTAAGGTATATATGAAAACAGCATTCGCATAATAGATTACAGACCTTTGCTGATAAATTACTGGAATTATAGCGAGTACGACAAGGTAAAAAACTGTTAAACCTAAATCATTATTAATATTTAGCCGCTCCGCACTTTTGAGATACCATACATGAGTGATTAAAATTAAGATTGGGAAGACCACCCCTAACATAAATATCCCTAAACTATACTTTTGAAAACGAATAAAGATCATCGTCATAACTGGGAACGTGAGCAGTAAAAGCCCTATTATGAAATAATCTTTTAGCTGCAAATACACGGTCGCAATAAAGAATAACACAGTGCAGACAAATAGGAATAAGATGGATACATTTCCCATAAGACGTCTATACCCAATGGAGTTCACAATATCACGTTCGTTGGAATTATAAAGGTTAAATAGCATTTGGACTCACATATTTTCAGATCAAAGGTAAAGGTTAGTTCGCTCCATTTCGTAAGGGAATCACTTAGTTGATGAAAAGAACGTTTTTTAAGATCTTATATCTTCTGCACTACTATCAACCGAAATCAAATGAGAAAAAAAATAAATCACCCTTGAAAGTGGGTAAATAAACAAGTACTAGTCAATCAATCCCATTAATCAGACTCAAGGGTTATATTTTAGACTTTCAGGTTGGAAGATATCAAGTCATCAAAGCTATAACGACCATTATATCCTTACAAAATGTTATGCATTTCCTTGAACGCTACTAATCGTAGCACATGAATCGACATTTGCTTCATCGGAAGAGCTGGCAGTGACAACTTTAAACCTTTCATTCTCAAGTAATCCCTTCATCCCGAAAGAAGTTATGACGTCATATACTATAATAAAAATCTTCCTTAAAAAAAGTCTATCGGTCGTGGGGTGAAACGTCTCTTAAATATAGGTCTCTTTAACACGCCATACATCAGGGAGTTAAGCAACCCTTCTCTATCAAAACTGACTTTCTGCTATTGTATACATGTATATAGACCTCTTTTTTTCGCTCATACTGTTCGTAAAGTAAAAGAAATACTTCCATTTTTTTTCACACATCAATGGCACGATTGCATATGTATGTTTTCACTCACTCATCTACCAATTAATTTGATCTCCGTGTAACTTTTAACTAGGTGCGATCGTCAAACTCAAAACCTGAAAGATGACGTTAGAAAATTTAAAACAAAAAATATTATCGCAAATGCTTATCATCTTCACCCGCTATTTGATTGGAGCCGCCTTTGCATTTTCCAGTATCGTCAAAATATCAGGCAATCGATTTACGAATGACAGTGGTGCCGATAATCCAATTAACTCTGCTTGGCATTTCTTTGAAACGCTCTACCAAAGTGGGATATATTGGAAATTTTTAGGCCTTGCTCAGCTAATGGCTGGTTTTCTTCTTATGACTCAGCGCTTTGCCAGACTTGGGGCTGTTGTCTTCTTACCCATAATCCTGAATATCTTTATAATTACCATATCGTATGATTTTAGAGGAACACCTGTTATCACAGGGTTGATGCTTTTTGCGACCCTATTATTGTTGTTCTGGGAAAAAGACCAGCTTAAAATATTCTGGAATCAGCAGCCAGTATTACCAAAGGTTAATGCGCTGGAATTTCATATAGGCTGGCAATGGATAGGATTGGTCTTGTTTCTTTTTGTCTCTTCAAATAAAGCAGGTGTAAAATTGCTCGGCATATTACCTTGGATAGGCATCACAGCGCTCATCGTTATAGTTGGGGCTTTTTTGACAATAAGAGATCATAAAAAATCATTTCCACTCAGATAAGTACTAATTACTTGAAATAACAATCATTTTTTTTGAGACTCTTTCATTATTCAAAGCATCGACCAAGTAGCTCGCCACTGAAATTCTATTAATTGTTAAACTTGGTTGGGGAGTCACGCCAAATGTCTCTCGAATTTTCTGTATTGACTTCCCATTGGTCAAGCCGACGGGCCTTACAATAGTCCACATCAGCGCCGATCTCTTCAATACTTCTTCTTGCCTTTCATGGTCAATATAAGCAGCATTGATGTTGCTATTTTCAATGGTCCATCGAAACCACCATGGAATATCAATTCGTGACTCACTCACACCCCAAGCCGAACAGCACACGATACGCACAAGGTTATGCTTTCTGGCCACATTAGATATATTTAACATGGTCTCGGACAGGTAAGTCTCTGGTGTCGTTAAGCTTGACCAAGGAAAATCATTGACTCTTGAGATATTCAAAGTAGTAATAACATGTTTACAACCTTCCATTGCAATGTGCAGGTCATCATAACTTCGTGAATCTCCCTCGAACAATTCAATGCCCGGTTGCTTGGCGATCCGTTTAATATCACGTCCAAGACAGTGAACATGATATCCTTTTTCTAAAGCATTTTCTAGTACAAGCTTTCCTGTTCTTCCCGTTGCACCAAGTAGTAAAATTTTATCATTCATAGACATAAATTATAAGCTTTGATCTTTCAATGCGCTAATAATAAACCACCGAAGAAGTATCAATCAAGTTAACTAAGTATAAAAGTTTCTGTTTTGTTACTTTTTGACTAAAGTTAAAATCAATAAAATAATACTGACCTTCTCAATTAAGATGTTCAGGAATTTTCTTGTTTTGAATAAGAAGAATGAATGTTTCAACGTTTAATGAAAAGTATCAGTTGTTAAGAATCTACCTTTTATGCTTGCAACGCAGCAGACACAAACTTTTATGAAATTTCAATTTTAAGAACCTTTCTAAGACGCCAAAACAAAGAAATTACCCGTACACCAACTATGGAATATATTCCAAATCATAAAACTGAGGACTTGATCGAAGCTACATTAAATAATGTGTTGTTAGAACAGAAAAATTAAAAGCGCTTTTACAGATGGTTAATATTGCGAAAGGCACACAACCAACAACGGTAATTATCCTGAATTTTGATGATCTCGCTTTCAAAATAGTGAAGAATATAAAGAGTAGCACCTTCCTTCTTAATAAGAATGGTCTAACCAAAATGCGGGGAACAGTCTATCTCGAAACGATAAGCCAACTTTTAACATGATGTCCGATTCTATTGAATTTCATGGATATAAAAAAATAATGCGTGATCGCTACAGGCTCAATGAATTTGACACAGAAGTACGATTATAGATAAAAGGATTGTTAAAAACTAGCGCTAAAAAAATTATAAAAAACGTTGATTGAATGGCCCAGATAAATGCTCCAAGCACCAAAGGTTCCATATTCAGTAATTTCATTGCTTCCGCAATTAGCATGGTAGTGCCTGGTCTTCAAATTAAAAAATTCGATGACGAATATAAAGCTAAGGCTTGGCTAATAGCCTAAGAAAACGAATCTTAAAATAGGCATTCAATAATATTGGTAGCCCATTTTTTATCAGAACATCATAGATCCTAAGATAGTACAGTAACATTACCGTCTTGGCATCCGGAATCTCCCCCGTTTGAATCATTTTACATGGAACCATTGAGATCCTTTCACAAACTAAATGACTTGAAAAGCACCAGAGCTAGTGAAATGCATCATGCCAGTACGTGAGTTGCATAGAGCTGGTAGCCTACAAAAAGACCATCCTTTTAGCAACTGCCACCTGCCAATCGCCTTTGATTGTCTGGAAAAGCTTGAAATATCGGTAATCCACCAAGCATCAGTCGTAATATGATAGCATTAAAGTCCCCATTATCATCATGAAGAGTACTTAACAATCCATTAGCAAGGTGAAAAAGCTTCTTTAATGACGCTCCTTGATTCAAGGAAAATTGCTTTTCCCAAATACAATCAAAAAGTAGGTGAAATCATCCATCTTAGAATTAATCCTTTTAGCCAAATCACTTCTTAATAGTTCCTCTCTTTGAATAGCTACCTCCTCTTTTTCGTAAGTTCAAAAATATCGTTTCGGGCATAATGTCCCACCGCATCAAAATCTAGTTTTGCCTTAACGAGAAGAGACAAATCCAACTCGGCATGCATTATCCCTGATCTATCCCACAGTGGTGCGACTACCTCATTGCCAAAAGGGTCAATAACCACAGAACCTCCTGCACTAACAATATCTGGTAATGCAGACAAATCCTCGTTGGTGAAAAGCCATTCAGGATAGTCGCTTTTTTCAACAAACTGATTGCAGCCCACGACAAAACATCTTCCTTCTAAAGCAATATGTTTCAAAGTGTGTTGCCATCCTGAGCGATTATCTGCTGTTGGTGCGAGGTATATTTGGACTCCTTGCTGATACAGCCATGTTCTTGCCAACGGCATGTAGTTCTCCCAGCAAATCAACCCCCCTAAATTACCAAAAGGTGTGGCATAGATTTGCAAATCACTCCCATCTCCCTCTCCCCAAATAATCCGCTCTGCTCCCGTAGGTTTCATTTTCCGATGCTTGCCAATAAGGTCTCCTTGTGGGCTAAAATAAGCGGTAGTACAATAAAGCGTCCCAGTATGACCTAGCTCGACTAAGCCAATGACTAAGTAGGTTTTGTGATTTCTCGCCAGCTGGCCAAGTTGCTTGATTTCCTGCCCATCAAAAGCAACAGCATTTTTCACATATTGTGAGAACAAGTCTCTACCTGCTGCCGACCGGTCTCCAACTTTAGTCCCGAAGGTCAAGCCACGTGGATATCCTGGAATAAACGCCTCGGGGAACATCATTAAATCCGGATTTGCCTCACTTGCTTCCTGCATCAGCTCAGCGACTTTCCGCATGGTATTCTTAAGATCAAAAAGGACAGGCGCATGCTGTATTATTGCTATTTTCATAAAATATGGCCGTTTAAAGGAAAATGTTACACTCAAATATATTAAAGCAAACCTTGATTCATATTTATAGTTAAATATGCAGGTGTGCTTGACTTACCCATTATCTTTATATGAGTATAAATAGTTGTTTTGGATTATAAATTGGAAAATAAAAAGTTTACAGATTTTCAAGATGAACTTATCGGAGAGATGGTTCATTCGGCTATAGAAAAGTCTGTAGGCTCCATGGGTCAAATGCTCAAGATAAGAATACGGGCCACTGAAATCGAATATGGACCAAGTGAGATTCCATATATTTCGGAATTAGAAGACTTGGGTAGGTTCAAAGTGCACATGGTAAAGATGCTTTTCAATGGCGATATCAATGGCGCTTTTTATTTCATCATGAACGATCATGAGGTAGATTTAATTAATACTGTATGTCTTCCTGAGGAGTTAAAATCTACGCTCAGGTCTGAAAATAAATTAATGAAGCATGGCTTCATGTCAGAAATTGAAAACGTAATCTCCGCACTTTGCATAAAAGAAATGTCTGAATTTTTAGGGGCTCAAATGCAAATACAAGTACCAGAGATTAACATTATGCCAGGAGATGAAATCAATGAATACCTATTCACAGAAAATCGTAACTTAAAAACAGCTTTTTATGTGAAAGCTATGTTGCAAGGAAAAGTAGTTAATATCTCTCCGATTTTTCTATGGATGGTGGATGACAGTTTTCTCAAAATACTTAACCTCAATACCTAAAATGAATCCCAAAGTAGTTCGTCCCCTAAGCTATTTAGTCCTAACACTCGTCATGGTCATGAGTTTGGCTTATACCTACACGTCCTGGCAAAATGGTACACCTAAATGGAATTTTTTAATCCTTGGAACAGGAATTGCCATTTTATTAACAATCAATTTGGTGACAAAAAGAAAATAAATATGAAAAAAGCGCTAATCCTAGTGATCCCAATTTTGTTCCTAATGAGCTGCGATGACGAATCAGCAGAATTTCCTACTACTTTAGCTATAAATATCGTCAATGAAGAGGGCAAACCCGTTGCGAATGCAGAGGTGATTCTTTATAATAGTCCAGTCAATTTCAGAGAAGAAAATAGTCCCGTAACAATACTTATCACAGACGATCAAGGAAATTGTACTGTGAATGGACTGAAGCCCAAGACATTTTATTTTGTGGATGCAAGAAAAGCCAATGCCACCAATTGGGATCAAGAAAACGCTACTCCCTACATCCAAGTCGGCAACAATGAGTATTCCTCAGTAATCTCAAAAAATTGGTATAGCAATCTTAGCAATGTTGGTGGAAAAACTTGGTATCCCAATGAGGTCAGAATCGAAAATATTTGGTATTTGTACAATGACTGTTTTGGAGACAATAGGTATAAATTCAAAAAAAACTTTGACTTTCAATTTGGCGCAAACACTCCTTGCACGCCATCTGATGCTCGTAGCTACAGAGGATATTGGTCAGGTTTTGGCGGTCAAGTCACCACATATTATCCCAATGATGAAGTCAATTTTTCTCTCAAGATATTCTCCTCCTCCTCCAATAGCTTTGAGGCTGAAGTAAGAGAAAATGGTGAAGTACTTATCGTTCGGTTTGCACTCTCAGTAAATTAAATCCTCTATTTATTTCTGTAATTCTATTTTTTATATCAATAACTCTGAGTCTTTCCAGCGGATATTTCTTGCGCTATTCAGTGAAATTTGACGCGTTTGCCCTACAACACGCACTATATCTCCCCACAAGAAAAAGCTCATAAATATAACTTTAACATACTTTAATACACCTTCTCCAGTTGGTAAAGGCCTTAAAGTAGATCATGATTTTCCACCCTAAATACATATTATGAGAAAGCTTGTTTATACATTGATGACTTTGACCCTCCTCTCGTGTCAAGAATCAGAAAATGATATCGATTCAATAACCAGAGAGCCAATCATTTCTTCAGGAGCTGCCATCGATCCTAGCACAAACGCTTCGAGTCCTGAAGGCAATATCCCAGGGAATTGGTCTCTATACTGGTCTGACGAGTTTAACAGTTTCGATCAAACTAAGTGGGAAAAAAACACACCCGTAAAAGCCAAAGGAAGAGGTTTAACTGGTAGAGACCCAAACTTGAAGTGGTGGGATTGGACAGATGACAATGCATGGGTAAATAATGGAAAATTATGGTTGCGCTCTCATAAGACAGCCAGCGATAGCCTCGCTTGTGGTGCTGTATTCTCAAAGAATAAGTTCGATACTAAATTCGGATATTTTGAAGCCAAAATAAAAATCCAAAACCCTAAATATGGTAGCCACACTGCTTTTTGGCTTCAAGGATATAATCAAGGAAGTATTGATAAGTCCGGCGCAGATGGTGCGGAAATCGATATTTTCGAATCTGTTTATAAAACAAACTTCACAAAAAGTGTAGTACATATTGATGGCTATCAGTCCGGTATTAAAAGAACCAGAACTATAAAATATGACACCCATGATATGCAAGACGTCCAGTGGCACACCTATGGGTTACTTTGGGAGCCTGGCCTATTAAAAATATATTTAGATGGCGTGCTTAAAACCACCTATCGAGGTGCTTTTGTTCCGTTAGTTGAAGAATACCTTTGGCTATCAGTTGGTGCTGCTTTTGATTATCAGAACAGTAACAGTGGTGCAACAGGGTTTACCACAGAGAGAGCCGTCGGTAGCAAGCAAACGTCTCAAGTTGCTTGGGTAAGAGTATGGAAATCGAACGATTCACCTTCTTATTATCACATAAAAAATAGACAAACAAACAAGTGGTTTAAAACCTACGGAATTGATGATAATGCCGAAATTAAGCAATGTGCTACCAATCAAAATGGGGACTGGACGACTTGGGCAATCGCTCCGACGACTGATGGGTACTTCTACTTTGTCAATGAAAACTCTGGGAAATATATCAGACCAATAAATAGCAGCAACAACTCCACTTTACAATTAAGACCAACCAGTAATTCGGGAGCATGGACACAATGGAAGTTTGTCTACCTAGCCGATGAAGACGATAAAGACGATTTTTACTACCTGCAGAACCGTGAAACTGGAAAATATATCAGACCTACAAGTACCGCAAATACCGCCCCTTTAACGCTCCAACCTTCTTCATCCAACGATCATTGGACACAATGGCAAACAATAGAGTAGGAAATGGAAAATTAATTGTTAAGATCAAAAGTGTGAAGCCTGTCGAATTCGTTTGACAGGCTTTTTTTATGCTTAACCCGAAAAGTAGAAAGTCAATCATGGAGAAAAGCACCCTTTCTGTCTTAAAGGCCACTACCCATTGAATAATCAAACCCAGCAAAGTCTATTTAAGGTCCTTGTAATAAATTTTCAATTTGATTAAT
>JBLIIJ010000114.1:0-11057 GCA_047635055.1 Cyclobacteriaceae bacterium
TTGATGCTAAAGAAATTAGTGAAGATAGGAAGGCCTCAGCAGGTTTCATTAGTCCGTTGACTGTGTTAGATTACAAAAAAAATAATGCGAATGTGGGTGATTGGTGAAGTGCTAATTTCAATCCAATATTTAAATAACTTATGAACAAATATTTGACATTCAGTATCTCAATAGCATTTATCTCTTGGATAGTCGGATTGATTTTTAATAGTCTTCTTATGAAAACTAAGTATTACAAAAACATTTCAAATCTGAATATTATCACTAGTAAAACGCTCAATAAAAACATTGGGATTGGTCTTTTTAAATGGATTGTAAAAAACACCCCTTTTAAGTATTTCAATCAAAAACTAAATCTAAAAACAAAAACTGAACTCACTGAATTGTATGTCTTGCGTAAGGAAATGACTGTTTCTGAAATAAGCCATTTAATCGGATTTGTGTTCGTGACCATTTTTGCGGTCGAAAAATTGGCTAATTCCGCATACTTGTTTGCATTCATTATTATGATTATCAATACACTAATGAATCTATATCCATCTTTACTACAGCAAGAGAACAAAAGACGTATCGATCGACTAATAAAAATTGCAGCTCATATTTAGGACCAAAAAATCTATCGACGCAGGGCACCTCTCTGATTTTATTATAGCTGTTTCACTTAGTGGTGGTAAGAGCATCAAAAGCAATTTATTTTCAATAGGTTCTTCTCATTCCATCAGCAGTGCACATTTTTGAGCTTTTCCAGCGCTGATCTCGGACATTTTGAATAATACGCCTACCCTGCTGACAGGCGTACTCGAACCGCATAAGTAATGTTCAAACAATCTAATAATGAGGAATTAATCTGATTACTCTTGCGGGACCTTCCACAGCAATGTACAGGTAACCGTCTCTTCCCATGTGGACATCTCTTATTCTGCCAATACCTTTTAATAGTTCTTCCTGACCTATGACAAGGTTGCCATCCATTTTGAGTCGATGCAAATATTCAAACTTTAGCGAACTCACCATCAAGTCACTTTTCCAACCGGCATAGAAATCACCAGAAACGAAATCCATGCCACATGGAGCAATTGACGGTACCCAATAATGCACGGGCTGCTCCATGCCCTCTTTTTCCGTAAGGTCAGTAAAAGGAGTTCCATTATAATTAATGCCATAGGATATGACCGGCCAGCCATAATTTCTCCCAGCATTCAGCATGTTTATTTCATCACCGCCTTGAGGCCCATGCTCACCTTCCCAAACGTCTCCCGTTTCCGGATGCAGACTCAACCCTTGTGGGTTTCTTATGCCATAAGCATAAATGGAGCTTTCCGCATTTTGGTCGTTGACAAAAGGATTATCCGTAGGGATGCTACCATCATCATTGAGTCTATGAACCTTGCCTAACTGATTGTTCAGCGCTTGCGGAAAATTATCTCTGCTTCCGCGATCACCGACTGAAACGTATAAATATCCAGCGTTATCGAACAGCAATCTTGATCCATAATGCCGATTAGTCGAATGGTAAGGAAGCGCGATAAAAATATCTTCAACCTCTGTCAAATCATTTCCTATGAGCTTTCCTCGTGCTACGGCAGTGGTCGCTTGTGAAGCGTTTTGAGGATTTTGCTGGGAATAGGATAAATAAATCAATTGATTATTGCTGAAATCAGGGTGTATTTCCACATCCAACAAACCTCCTTGTCCAGAGGATTGCACACTGGGTATTCCGGCTATGGTCTCTAATTGATTTTCCGTTGTAATTCTGTAGAGTTTTCCTCCCCGATCAGTTACCAAAAGATCTCCATTCGATAGCTGTGTAATAGCCCATGGAATACCCGATATTTCATCAGTCAATGTTTCTAGTCTAAAGCTTAAGTCATCAGAGGTGATCAACCCAGAAAGGTCGGGATTTTCGTCAAGAAGAGAGGCTTTCGTCTTGCCTTCAATACTGGTGAGTATAAAATCTGAAAGATGCGCCAGCTCCTCTTCACTAAAGGTTGCTCCATATGCTGGCATTCCATTTTCTGGATAGCCTACTTTTATTGAGTTGAGTATATTTTCACTGGAACTGCCGTATTTCCAATCTCTCTCAATAAAAGATTCCATCCTTTGGCCATGGCATCCACTGCAGTTATTCACGTAGATGACTTTTAATAAACTATCACTTGGCACTTCAGAAAGAGGTTCATCAATGGGCGCGTCTATCGGATCATCGACGGTTTCGTCTACTGGATCAGCACTGAAAAGGGTTGGTTCATTGCCTGAGTTACTACAATTGACAACAATCAATGCTAAGCAGATGATAAAAAACAAGTTTGCTAATGGCCTAATCTGATTTATCATCTTTGAAATGTTTGTTGTTCTACAAATTATTACTTTTTAAAAACCCAATAACGTAGGTAATGTTTTCTCTATTCACTTGTCGAGCAGGCCTCTAGTACGCTAATAAATGGTGCTTTTGGCGTACCAAAAAATCATACTTAAGGATATCTAATTTCTTTTCCCTCATATAGCGCCCCACTTCAACACTTCAAAAGTAAGATTTTCTCCTTGGTCTGTGGCACACAGCAGATAACTTTGGGATTAATATTGCAAGTTCTGTGAGACGCAGATCATAAGGAGAAGATTATCAGTTTCTACGGTAAAAAACAACATCATAATTTTTTTTTGATGGGATTCTTGCCTGCGCAGGAATGACGGTCTTAAAGAAATGACCTGTATCACTCAGAACACATGCTATCCCAAAGTCTGTAGGACGACATGGCCGTTTTTCATTGGTCTGTGGTATTCAGCATTTGGTGAAATATTTATTAGTCGAGCTTAAAAGTAAAAGCAAAACCCTACCTCTTCATTCCAGCAAAAGCGGGAACGTCCATTGCAGTGAGTGCTATATAGCATGAGGATATCCGAGCCAAGCGCGAATAAGACGCTTGGTTTTTCACGCTATTTTTCTCCCAAGTTCTTTGATAAACGCTGACAATTTTTCCTCTGTCGCATAAAGAATACCAACGTCATTCATAAACGTGGTGGGGAGGTTATTCAAATGAAGGCTATCGCCTTTTGCATTGGAAACAGGCAAACTTAGCTCTTCGAAAAACAACCGTGTAGCTGCGTAATCCCAAATACTCCCACAACCTTTTTTCTTCTTTGGAAATTTGAAATAGCACCCTTTTCCTGAAATCATAACGCCTATTGCATTACGTACTCCACCAAAATTTTCATGAAATTGTACCGTCACTTTTTGGCGCTCAGCCAGTTCCTTGAGCTGATTTTTCACCAACTCAAAATACGGCTCAGTGGTAAAGCTCCTGTCCATGTACATGTGTAAACTATCAACGGCTCTATTTTCGTCTCGAAGAAATGGTTTATTGTTTATCGCCAAACCTTCTCCTTTTATCGCTGAATAACATACGGCTAAGTCGGGAATATACACCACGCCAATCTCGGGATCTCCCGCTTTTGAAATTAAAGCAATAGAAACGGCATAACCTGTTCTCCGTTCGGTGAAAGGCAATGTCCCATCCATGGGATCGATACACCAAAAGAAGTCTTTCACGGCTCTAGAATGATCGTCTTCCAGCTCTTCCGTCAACAACCCTAAATCATATGCGATGATAGATTTTTCTAAATGTGCTAAAATGATTTTCTGAGCTTTTATGTCCACCTCTGTCACCACTTGGGAAGCCAGTGAGTCTCCCCCTTCTTTACTTTGCGTTATATAATGTTGATCAAACTGCGATTGGATATACCGACCGGCTTGTGTCGCAGCGATTATGGCTGTATCGCAGAGTGCTCGTAAATTCCTTTTTGCCAGCTTGTTCATGGGGTAAATTCGTCTATTACACATTGAGTGAGCCTTTCGCTATAGCCGTGCATCTTCCAATGTCCAGGACTCCAGCCATCTAAAAACCGATAGAAATCAGCCCAAGCATATTTGTATAACCTGCGCCACTCCTCTTTAACTTCCTGAAAATTAATAGTCTTATCTAATGCCCCTTCTAGGTGTTCAAAATAATAGGAGAGCAACTCCTTTTCATACTTTTCACAGGTGCGATCATCAAAACAGCTACTGATAAGATAAGCCACATCTTTCATACCGCATCCTTTCCCCACATATTGAAAATCAACTGCTGCAATTTTCCCTTTTTCTCCAAAACAGAAATTGGCCAATTTGGCATCTCCATGAACCAACGTTTGAAATTTTGCGCTATTCAGCCGGTGATCAATATTTTGTGCTACCTGCTTAAGCCTAATATTCCCCATTTTCTCCCATTCATCAGGTCTAGTATCGAGGTGCCAGTAGGTTCCTATAGGCCATAAACCTGAGGGTGCAACGCCCATGAAGTTTGCATGAAAATGAGCCAACCACCTAAGACAATTTTTAGCATCGTCGATAGTCACGGCATTATGGTGCAGTCTGATGTCATAACCGCTGGCATCCAAATCCTCCATGATCAACAATATTTCAGTTCCCTTTTCAAGGGTATGAATGCGGAGGGGTACACTACAATATTCATTGGTACAATGTGCAAAATGTTGATACCAGTTCTTTTCTACCTGATAAGATTGTAGCTTCCGCTGATGTGATAATTCGGTATTCCATCCTTGAGGGTGGTTTTTTTCCTCTGGCCAATGAATATGTTTAACAATAACACTCGGATACTTCCCTCCTTTTAAGAAGTATTTTCTGATCTCTCCATAACCACTCCACAGACTTTGAATGGATGCTGTGCGGATGATTTTCGAAGCTCCAGTTTGTGCAATTATTTTCTCCTCTAGTGCTGCCATATTGATCAAAACTGCTCCTTTTTAACTTGTTCAACAAGGAATTTTGGAAATCGATTTGAATCCTTGTGGGTTTTATTAAATGGTACTTGCCTCGCATAAAAAGTGATGATCCTTAACTCCTTGCTCAAGCGCTTGCAGGGAGGTTTGTCTCGTTGGTCTGTAGCGTACAGAAAAGCGCTCTGGGTTTAGTATTGAAAGGTCTGCGAGACACAGCCCTTAATGAGAAGATTATCAGTTTCTAAAGCAGAAAACAACATCATAAAATCTTTCTTGATGGGATTACTGCCTGCGCAGTAATGACGGTCTTAAAGAAATGGCCTGTATCATTCAGAACTCATTCTACCCCAAGGTCTGTGGCACGACATAGCCGTTTTTCCATGCTCCATCGCACAAAGAAAGAAATTTTGGATCTACTATTGAAAGGTCTTTCATACATAGTCCTTGAATTGAGCTCAAAATTAAAAGCAAAAACCCCAGCTGTTCATTCCAGCGAGAGTAGGAATTCCCTTGCTCGAAGTGGGTGATACATAATATGAAGGTATCCGAGCAAAGCTCGAATAGAGCGTTTGGTTTTTTTTACTTTAGGAGAGAAAAAATGACCGAAGGGAAAATCTGGAAATACGGAGAAACCCTATGCCTTGATCAAAAATTTCTTCATTTTGACAGCAAACTATAAGTCCCGAAGCACTGGCCTTCGGAGTGCGAGCGCCCGAGATCGAAACGGCATCCTTTTTTGCCTTTTTAGGCAAAAAAAAGATATAGAGAAGAGCTCGAAAAGGCGCCCAAATATTTAAATACGCTTCTTAATGCACATTCGCTCTTTTTATGGTTACCGTTAATTTTAACTATATTAGATATATCTATTTTTTAATCTTTAACCGTCTAAGACCATGAAACTTTTTTTATTCATTGGTATGAGCTTAATCGTTTGCACCAGCATTTTTTCTCAACAACTTCCCACTGGGGTGATTATGAAAGATATTCCGGGAGGAACTTTCACCATGGGAAGCAACAGTTTAACGGGATCTCCAGATCAAAAAGCCGCTTCTCCTGAACATCAAGTAACATTAAGTGCGTATACCATAAGCGAGGCAGAAATAACAAATGCCCAATACGTGGTTTTCTTAAATGAGGCATTTGCTGCTGGATTGATTGAGATTTTTACAGGAACAGCGGGTCCAGATAATGGCAAAGAACTTATAAGAGGAACCGCCACCTCAGCATATAGTGGCAAAGTTTTGTATAACCTCGAAGGAATTCGTGTACTCAAAGACCATGAAGACAATACAGATGACAACCCATTTACTGGCGTAGTAGAGCCAGAAAATCCAATAAATATATCTTACATCGGCTTTAATAGTCAAACAAGTCAGTTTTATGTTAAAGATCCTCATAATGCGACGGACTTTCATTGGGTGAATCTTTGTGATTACCAAAATTACAGCGAAACTAATACTGGTGTATTTGAAGGTTCCACTTTAAACGATTTTGCTGACTGGAGCGGTGCTGGGTCAAATCTTTCTGACGAGTTAGAGGGATGGACAGAAGCCAGTCCAACGGCCGCCACAAAACTTCCCAACCTCGCAGCGGTGAGCAGCTGGCCCGTTACATTTGTAAGATGGTATGGTGCTTGGGCTTTTGCCGATTATTATGACATGTCCGTCCCTACGGAAGCTCAATGGGAGAATGCGGCCAAAGGAGGCCAAAATTTCAATTTTGGTGTTTACAATGGCACGGACTTGACAGATGCCAACTGGAATGACGCTCAATTGGCTACTGCCACTGGTCATGTACGTGCGGCCATTAGCGGCACTGCAAATCCATTTGGTCTTTATAACCTTGCTGGGAATTGCTGGGAATGGATGGCGGACAATTATGTTGCGCCCTATTCTACCGATGCGGTTACGGATCCCCTGATAGAAGTACAGGGTTCTACACTAAGAAGCTGGAGAGGCGGAGCTTGGAATTATCATGAAGAAACGCTGCAGTCAGCTTTACGCTTTTCAGATGAAGAGGATAGAGGGAATGATCATTTTGGTTTCAGAATAGCGGGTGTTCAGGCAACTACCACCGGCGCGACTTGGGATGGCTCGGAAAGTTCGTTGTGGACCAATGTCGATAACTGGGCAGGTGGAGCTGTTCCGACGGCTTCAGACAATGTAGTTATTCCTACAACCACTAATGATCCGGTAATTTCAGGAGACGCAGCGGTCAAAAATTTAGATATCAATACCGATGTTACCATTACTATCGAATCTGGTGGTGCACTGGCAATCTTTGGTGACGCGACAGGCAGTGGAAAACTTACGGTCAATCGTAATGTCACTGGGAATGGTGGTTATAGTATACTAGGTGCTCCTGTGTCAGGCGCTTTGGTTTCACATCTCAATGCTGATTATCTATATCAATACGCCGAGCCGACGGCTATTTTTGATGCTCCAACGGGAATGATGCTTCCTGGCAAAGGTTATTTTGTTGGTTATGATGCTGCTTCACCAGAAGTGACGCTTTCTGGTACGCCTATAAGTGGCGCCCAAAGTATGATGGTGACGAGAGCATCTGATGGTTTTAATTTGATTGCTAACCCTTATGCTGCAGCGATTTCTATAGCATTATTTCTGGCGAATAGTCAAAACTCAGCGGCACTTGATGGGACGGTTTATTTCTGGGATGATGGCGGACAAAACAATGGTCAGTTGCGCGGTGGTGATTACATCACGACTAATGGACTTGGTTCGGTAGGAACATCGATTGTTGATCTAGGAGATGGCATAAGCGGTCTTCAAGGAACAACAGCTGCACAGAATGGATTCATTACTTCGTCGCAGGGTTTTTTCGTGAATACAAGTACTGCGACGGATGTTCAGTTCACGGCAGATATGCAGGTTGAAACCGCTGGAGCAAATGCAGATGCCAATCATTATCGCGAAACCGGAGCAGAAAAAATGCTTTTGAAACTCTCACTTTCTGACGGGTTAGTTTCTCAGGAGATGCTCATAGGCATGACGGAAAATGCAACCTATGACAGAGATCATGGTATCGACGCTCTTAAGTTTTCACAGAGCGAACACATGTCTGTCTTTTCTTTAATAGGAAATGAGCGCTATGCCATTCAAGGTATCCCACCTACATTGGTTTATGATGAATCAAATCTTGTCGAACTGGGATATGAAGTTAAAAATGGTGGCGCGTATCAATGGAGCGTTGTTGAAAGCTTGAATTTATTCGATAAATATGAGGTCACGCTATTTGACAGATCGAACAATACGAGGATTCCATTGCATGAGGCTGCTTCCTATTCGTTTGATACTAACGCTGGCGCAGCATTAGACCGCTTTCAAATAGCTCTTACCAGAAAAGGGGTGCTTGGGATTGTTGATCAGGGATTGTTAAAAGTGTATGGGACTTCCAATGTACTTCAAATGGAATATGCTCTTGACGGGCAGCATGACCTCTCCATTTATAACCTGGCCGGTAAAAAAATATTGGAAGATAACATTGTATTTGCAGGCCATAAAGCCAATTTGGTTAACCATCAATTGAAGAATAAGACCATTTACATATTGCGTATAAATGGCAAGTCTATCAAGTTTCTTCTTGATGTAAAAGATTGATCTAGATTGCTCGCAGAATAGGCTAAAGCATAAAGGCCGGTTCTTGCGGATGTGAATTTATCGAAAAGTAAAAAACCTGCCTCGGCAGGTTTTTTACTTTTCACTGCTCTCTTTCTGATTTAAGTAATTGGAATATCTCGTTAAGAAAATGAGAATTGCCTGTTTTTATACGCTTTTCTCCTTTATGCTTTTTGAATATCCAGACAGGCGATCATTTGATAAGTCATTACAGGGTCTTATCGTTTGCCCTTTTCTATTTCCTGACTTTTGGAGCTTAAAATTTAATATCAACCTCACTAAAGATGGAATAAACCCCTATCCTGAAGGGCGTCTAACAATGATTCGTTAAAAACAGATACTCCTCGGTTGTTTAAATGACTGCTATCATAAAAATAGTCTGCGTCAAGAATGGATAACCTTTTATTAAAATTCAGGTATACTCCCCTTTGTGCAAAGAATTGATCTATTTCTGCTCTGTTTGAATGTGTTTTATACCGTTGTGGGAGAATAGGTACTTGCACCAGAAACAAGGTTATACCTCGCTCTTTTGTGAGCTCCACTATTTGATCGAGACTTTCTTTATTCTTCTCTCTAATTTTAAAGGACAAGGAATTAGGAATGAATATTTTTTCATCTCGATATGTTGGATCTACCCGCTCTACAAAACCTCCAGAAACATAATGATCTCTACTATTTGATCTTATAATTGGGGCTATGCTTAGGCATCTTCTGACGATCGCTGACATTAAAGCGAGATATGTTCGCGGGTTTCTACTGACCATTGCGGAACAGCCAAGGTCCACGTCCAAAGGAACATTTGCCAACAAATCTAATGTTGACTCTATCCCATCGGCCTCCAGTGACCTCCCTGAGACCTCTAAAATCACCATTTTTGGATTTACTTGGTCTAAATATTTATTGAGTAACAAATAACTCTGCTCAAGGGACTGAGCACTAGATCCTAGATTAAAACTTTCAATGTTTTGCTTTGCGAAAATTCGCGTATCGAACCCTCTATAGCACCTAGATGAGCCCAAAAATAGAATATCTGGATTCTTGATTTCTTTTAGCTCTGCAATCCTATTGGACAAAAAACCATGCGTAAAGCCTATACTAATCCATGTTATTGATCCAATGATGAAAAAATAAACCACAGCAAAAAGACCAAATTTTAATGTTCGAATAAGAAAGTTGCGCATTTAGAATTGAAAGTAAATAAACGAAGTGCCCGTTTTGGCAAACCAAACGATAATAAAAAGGAGCGACGAATAAAATGACCAAGAAATGGTTGTATTCCATTTGCTGCCCAGCTTGGCTAAAGCAAAGTCATCCTTTCGTGTCATCCATTCCAGAGAAATGAGCAGTATAATCAATGCCAACACAATTATAACTCTCAAGGAAACCTGAATTGGAGAAAATAGCGATCTAGACATTATTTCAGTTAATATATCCATTGCATGATTGATGTCCTTTGCGCGAAAAAATACCCACCCAATACATACGAACAAATATGTTTGAACGATGGAGAATCCATCTCGCACTCCAGCATGTTTTGAGAGATTTTTTCTATTTCTTTTTAATAGGAATAAGGGCAAATAAAGCAAACTATGGAATGCACCCCAAGCAATAAATGTCCAATTCGCCCCATGCCAAAACCCGCTGATAAGGAAGATTGTAAATATATTTTTAATCGAGGTAATCCGGTTTTTTGCGCTACCTCCCAGAGGTATATAAACATAATCCCTGAACCAAGAACTCAATGATATATGCCATCTTCTCCAAAACTCTGCGATATCTCTTGAAAAGTAAGGGCAATGGAAATTCCGTGTAAGTTTGATGCCGAACAGTCGTGAAACGCCAATGGCGATATCTGAATAACCAGAAAAGTCTCCATAAATCTGAAAGGAAAATAGGATAGCACCTAATAATAAAGTGCTCCCATGGAGGTTTTCTGAGGAGTTAAATATTTCATTGACATAGGGCGCGCAATTATCCGCTATCACCATTTTTTTAAATAGGCCCCACAATATTTGCTTCATGCCTAGGACAGCTTCTTGATAGTCGAATGTTCGCTTATTCAAAATTTGAGGAAGTAGCTTCGTTGATCTCTCGATCGGGCCTGCCACGAGTTGTGGGAAAAAACCAACATAAACCATGAAGGCTAAGAAATTATTGTTGGCTTTAAGATCTCCTCGATAAACGTCGATGGAATAGCTCAGTGTTTGAAATGTATAAAAACTGATACCGACAGGCAGGATGACATTTAAAGTGGGTGAAGCAAGGTCAAGACCCAATAATTGAAACGAATCAACTAAGCTGTCAATAAAGAAGTTAGCGTACTTATAGTAGCCCAGGAGGCCTAAATTGAAAACAACGCTTATACCAAGTAAAGACTTACGCCTCTTTTTGTTTTTGCTGCGCTCCATTCCAAGAGAGACAAAATAGTCGACAAGCGTACTCACGAAAATGAGTACTAAAAATCTATAATCCCACCAACCATAAAAAACGTAACTAGCAATAGCTAAAACAATATTTTGTAACCTTAATGATTTGTTTGAATACCAATAAACGGCAAAAACAAGAGGAAGAAATATGCAGAAAGCTAAGGAATTAAATAGCATTTATGGAAGTTGCGCCATTAAATAAGTGCCTTTGATTTCTTTA